>JAICLN010000108.1 GCA_025925615.1 Actinomycetospora sp.
CCCAGGACATCGCGGGGTCGGGTCGCGTCCATGACGAACGAGCTGACGTGCTCCGCGTGCTCGGCCACGGTCTCCCGGGCGATGGCGAGCACGTGGGGGGAGTAGTCGCACATCAGGTACTGCAGGCGCCGGTAGTAGCCGCGGCCGTGCCGGGCGTCGAGCGCGCGGAACTCGTCGAGGAACACCCGGGCCTGGCTGCCGTTGCCGACACCGAGCTCGACGACGTACAGCTCCGGCGGGAGGGCCTGGCGATCGGCCAGCCCGTCCCACACGGCGAACAGCTCCGCGAGGACCTCCCGCGCCGCGCCGCGGTTGCGGGCGTCGCTCTCGCCGCCGGGGAGGGCCTGCTCGTAGGCCTGGCCGGTGGCCTTCTCCCAGAGCCCGAGCGCGGACCAGTACAGCGCGTTGAAGGCCCAGATGCAGCTGCCGCGGGTGGGGCCCCAGTCCTCGAGCAGCACGTGACCCGCGTCGGCGCCGCCCGCGGTGTGGGCGTCGAGGACGTCGCGCGTCGCCTCCCGCAGCGCGACGTCGGCGCTGCGCCGGACGTCGACGGCGATCTCGAGGTCGTCCTCGCGCACGCCCTCGGGCACGGGACCGTGGTACGCCCGCTCCGGCGGGACGATCGGGCGCACCTCCACGGCGTCCCGGAAGTTCTGCCGGTACTGCACCCAGTCGCAGACCACGCGGACCCGGGCGAGGTCGGTCGAGCTCTCGGACAGCGCCTCGACCACGGGCACCAGGGACTCGTGGACGCTCACCGGGGCCTTGTTGCTCCGCAGCCGGGCATGCGGACGGAAGTCGACGAGCATCGCGGGCCTCCCTGTGCCGGACCCGCGGACCGAGCCGTGGGCCGTACCGACAGTGCGGGTCGGACCCGGCCGGCGTCATCGTCGCGGGGGCCAAGAACGGGGCGTCGATTGTTGTGGCCGGACCCAGCGGCGATGGTCCTGGTGTTCCCGCACAGTCCGGCGCCTCCCGACCTTGGTCTTCCGCACGATGATTCCCGGCCCCCCGGTCGGGGAGGATCGGCGGCGGTCCGACGAGGGAGGTCCGATGGGCGACACCGCGGCGGACGAGGTCGCGGCGACGGCGCGGTGGTTGATGCGCGACGTCAGCGTGGAGGTCACCCCGCGGGAGGCCGACACGTTGCCGGAGGTGGCCCGGGTCCTGCCCCCGGGCTCATCGATCTACGTCACCTACCTCACCTCCGTCGGCTTCGACCGGGTCCTCGCGACCGCGCGGCAGGTGCTCGAGGTCGGCCTGCGCCCGGTGATCCACCTGGCGGTCCGGGCGATCCCGGACATGGCCGCGCTCGACCGCACGCTCGGGGCGCTCATCGACGTCGGGGTCACCGACCTCCTGCTGGTGGCCGGCTCGACGGAGCCGGCCGGCGAGATCGCGGACACGCTCCAGGTGCTGGAGTCGCCCGTCCTGGCGCGGCGGCCCTTCTCCGGCATCGGCGTCGCGGGCCACCCCGAGGGCAACCCCGGGGTGGACGCGGCGACCGTCGACCACGCCCTCGCGCGCAAGGACAAGCTGGCCGCCGAGGCGGGGCTGCCGCTGCACGTCGTCACCCAGTTCACCTTCTCCGCGGACCCGATCGTGAGCTGGGAGCGACGCATGCGCGAGGAGGGCATCCGCCTCCCCGTGCGGGTCGGCCTCCCCGGCCTGACCTCGCCGTCGAAGCTCCTCCGGTTCGGGCTGTCGTGCGGGATCGGGCCGTCGCTGGCCGTCCTGCGCAGACAGACCGGGAGCGTCTTCAAGCTGGCCACCCAGGTCTACCGGCCGGCCGAGACCGTGACCGGGCTGGCCCGCGCGGTGGCCGCCGACCCCGAGAGCCTCGTCTCGGCCGTGCACTTCTTCCCCTTCGGCGCCGTCGTGCCGACCGCGACGTGGGCCCGGGCCATCGCCGCGGGCCGCTTCACGGTGGGCGCCGACGGTGCCCTGGTGACCGAAGTCGACTGATCACTGACCCGCCGACCGAGCAGGAGCGAGCCGTGACCGAACAGATCGCCGAGCACTACCAGCGCGTCGCCGCGACCTACGACGAGCTCTGGGCCTACGACCCCGACTACGTGCGGCAGTTCTCCCGGGCGATGATCGACTCGCTGCGGCTGATCCCCTCCGACGCGATCGCCGACGTCGGCTGCGGCACCGGGCTCTACACGCGGGCGCTCTGTACGGAGCTGGAGCCGCAGCGCCCCGTCCTGTGCGTCGATCCCACACCCGCCATGCTCGACCAGCTCCCGGCCTCGCCCCGCATGCGGCCCGTACTCGCGTCGGCGGAGGACCTGGCGTCCGGGCACGTCGGCCTCCCGCAGGCGGGCCCGCTGGACGCGGTGATCCTCAAGGAGTCGATCCACCACGTGCCGGACCGGGGGCGGGTCCTCGCCGGGCTCGCCTCGATGCTGTCGCCCCACGGCCGGCTCCTGGTCGTGATGCTGCCCCCGTCGATCCACCACCCGCTGTTCCAGGCGGCCCACGACCGTTTCGAGGAGCTCCAGCCGCGCCCGGACGACGTCGTGGACCTCCTCTCGGACGCCGGGCTGCGGGCCTCGGTGAGCTACCGGACGTTCCACGTCACCGTCGACCGGGCGCGCTACGTCCACATGCTCGAGTCGCGCTACATGTCCGTGCTCGACGAGTTCTCCGAGAGCGAGCTGGCGACCGGGATCGACCAGTTCCGGCGCGCCTACCGCGACACCCCGGTGATCCGTTTCGACGACCACTTCGCCTTCGTGACGGGGTGGGTGCGGCCGGACTAGCTAGCCCGCCACGGAGGCGTCCCGCCGGGCGAGGACGTCGTCGAGCCACCGGAAGAGGCGCTGGTGGTGGTCGGCGAGGGTCTTCGCGTCCGCCTCTCACTCATGACGAGGGTGACGAGTGCGGCGCGGTCAGGCCTCGACGCGCATCCGCCAGGCGTCGGTGATCAGTTCGGTGAGCCGCGGGAGGTCGACCTTCCCCAGCCGCACCATCACGAGCGGGAACGGCTCGTAGCTCGGCGTCGAGAAGAACAGCTCGGGCTCGCCCCGGAGCAGCGCCTGCCGTTCCGCCTCGTCGCCGACGTAGAGGACCGCGACGTCGGTGCGCAGGACGCGGCGGCCGTTCGCGCGGTCGGGCCAGGACCACACGAAGCCCCGCCCGCCCACGCGGAAGTCGAACCCGGCGGACTCGATCTCCTCGACCCCGTCCAGGGACAGTGCGAGGCGCCGCACGTCGTCCTCGTCGGTCACGCTCGCTGCTCCCTTCGACCCTTGGCAGGCTCGATACGCTGCACGGACGGACAATCCTCACCGACAGCGGGTCCGCCATGACAGACCTCGACGAGTTCCTCGACGCCGTCGTGCCACGACTGGTCGAGGCCGACACCGCCCTGCACAACGGCGATCCGGCCCCGCGGCAGGCGATGTGGTCGCACGAGGACCCGGTGACGCTCTTCGGTGCCGCGATCACCACCCGGGGGTGGAGCGCGATCTCGGCGGTCTTCGACCGGCTCGGGGCGAACTTCTCGGACTGCACCGCCTACGACTGCGAGGTCCTCGCCGCCGGGACCTCCGGCGACCTGGGCTACCTCGTCGCGATCGAGCGGGTGACGCTGTCGATGGGGGACGGACCGCCGCAGGCGATCACCCTGCGGGTCACGACGGTCTTCCGTCGCGAGTCGGGGGAGTGGAAGGCCGTGCACCGCCACGGCGATCCCGGGCCGGCCGAGGACCTGGTCTGGCTGGCCGGGTCCTGAGGGCAGAATCGCCGGGTGAGCAGCCCCCTCGACGACGTCCGCGGGCTGGTCCCCGCCGCCATCGACCGCTTCGGCGCGCGGGTGCACGCCGTCGCCCCCGACGCGTGGGCGGCGCCGACGCCGTGCGCGCAGTGGTCCGTCCGCGACCTCGTCGCACACATGTGCTTCGAGCACCGCTGGGCACCGCACGTCCTGGCCGGTGAGTCCATGACGGAGGTCGGGGACACCTACGACGGCGACCTGCTGGGCGACGACCCGGTGGGCGCCTGGGACGCGGCCGCGGTGCGGTCGCGGGCGGCCTTCGTCGCCACCGGGTCGCACGCGGCGCGGGTCCACGTGTCGTTCGGGTGGCTCGACGTCGAGGAGTACGCGGTCCAGATGCTCGTCGACCTCACCGTGCACGAGTGGGACCTGGCCCGGGGGGCGGGGCTCGACGAGCACCTCGACCCCGCGTGCGTCGCGGTGACGCTGGCCTACATCCGCTCCGACCCGATCATGCTGACCGGACCGGGCCTGTTCGCGGCCGCCGTCCGGACCCCGGGCGGGGACCCGCAGGACGACCTGCTCGGCCTCGTGGGGCGACGCGCCGCGCGGTGACACCCCTGATGCCGGGCCACGGCACCCGCAGGCTCGGTTAGGGTGACCTGTGTCGGGCCGGGCCCGTCGGCCGCGGCGATCCGCCCGCCGACGTGGCGCCGTGGGTGTTCCGTCCCTCGTTCGGGTACCTCGCGCTCGGTGTCGTGAAAAGGCGGTGTGGGTTGGGTCGTGCGCAGCAGGCGCGGGTGTTCCCGTCGCCGCGATCCAAGGACTGGCGACGCATCGCCGAGGAGGACGCGGACAGCGTCGAGGTCAAGGTCCTGCTCGGGCCGGGCCCCGAGGTGGCGGCCGCGGCGCTGACCGGCCGCGCCGCCCCCCGCTGGCGGCTCCGCCGCCTGCACCTGCTCGACACCCCCGATCTGACCATCGCCCGCTCCGGGGTGGAGATGCGCCTGCGGCGGCGGGCCCGCGGCCGCCACGACCTCACCGTGCGGGCCCGACGACGCCACGGCCGGGGATCGAGCCGGCCCCATCCGCCGGGTGCCCGCGTGGAGTTCGACGTGCTGCCGGACGCGATCTGGCAGACGGTCGAGCTGCGCCACACCGTCGACCCGGCCCTCGCCGAGGCGGTCGCGGCCGGGACCGCCCGCCCCGACGAACTGCTCACCCCCGACCAGGAGGAGTGGCTCTGGGCGGCCGCCGGGGTGTTCCCGACGGCGTCGCTGGTGGCGCACGGGCCGCTCGCGGTGCGCCGCGTCGGCCTCCCGGACGGCGGGTTCCCCGCCGGGCGCGCCCACCTCGAGCACTGCCGGTACCCGAGCGGGCGGGAGCTCGTCGAGTTCTCCACCCGGTGCCTGCCCGACGTGGCCGGGGAGGTCGCCGGGGAGGTCAGCCGCTTCCTCGCCGACCGGGGCGTGACACCGGCGCGGTTGCACCTGACGAAGACCGCCATCTGGCTCGACGAGCTCGCCCGCTCCGCGGGTACCGCCCCTCCACACTGACGACCGGCCGCGCCGGCGGTCGCTGGTGCAGCGCGAGGAACGAGCGCTGACCCAGCAGGGGCCACCTTGGCGCGACTACCGGCGCGACTACCTGTGCTCCAGCGCCACCCAGCCTTCGTAGCCCTGACGCTCCAGCGCGCCCAGCCACCGGTCGAGCGGGAGCGAGCCGGTCCCCGGCGCCCCCCGACCCGGCGCGTCGGCGATCTGGACGTGCGCGAGGTCCTGCCCGCGCGTGGCGATCACCGCGTCGACGTCCTCGCCGTTCACCGCGAGGTGGTACAGGTCGCCGAGCACGCCGGCGCCCCGGCTCCCCAGCGCCCCGACCAGGGCGAACGCGTCACCCGCCGTCGTGATGGGGTAGTCGTCGACCCCGCTGAGCGGCTCGATCAGGATGCGGCGCCCGGCGGCCAGGGCCGCCCGGGCGGCCATGTCCAGCCGGTCGAGCGCGAGGTCGCGCATCGGCCCGACCCCGATGAGCGTGTTGAACATCCGCGTGCCGAGCCGGCGGCCGACCTCGAGCCCGACGGCGAGCGCGTCGTCGAACTCGGGCTTGCGGCGGGCGTCCGACACGATCCCGCGCTCGCCGGCCTCGAGGTCCCCGCCGAAGAGGTTCATGGCGATGAGCTCGACCCCGGCGTCGGTGACGGACGCCACGAACGCGTCGACCTCGGGGTCCGCCGGACCCGCCGTCGTGAACGGCCACCACGACTCGATCGCGGTGAACCCGTCGTCGCGGGCGCGGGCGGCGCGCCGGAGCACGTCGACGTCCGGGTAGAGGATCGAGACGTTGGCCGCGCGCCCGGTCACGCCCGCGCCCCGAAGGCGGCGAGCCGTCCGACGAGGTCGTCGAGGGCCTCGGGCCCGAGGTTGCCGACGCTCACGCGCATCGCGCCGTCGTCGAGGGTCTGGAAGTCGGTGCCGGGCATCACCAGGACGTCCTGTTCGGTCAACAGGTCCGCGACGACGTCCGGGGTCGGGCGGTCGAACGGGTGTCGCACCCAGGCGAAGAACCCGCCGCAGGTGAGCACCTCGAACCCACCGGGCCGCTCGGCGAGGGCCGTCGTGAACGCCGCCCGGCGGCCCGCGACCTCGGCGGCCCGCTCGGCCCGCCAGTCATGGGCCTTCGTCAGGCCGGCCCAGGCCGCCTCCTGCCCGATGCGCGGGGCGCCGATGGCGACGCAGTCGAAGAGCTTGAGGACGTCGCGCAGCAGGTCCGGCGCCGCGACGACGGCACCGACGCGGTAGCCCGGCAGCGCGAGGTCCTTCGAGAAGCTGTGCAGGCTGATGACGGTGTCCCGCCACGCCGGGTCGCCGAACAGCGGGTGGGGCGGCCCGGGGTCGTCGCGGAAGGAGCGGTAGGTCTCGTCGAGGACCAGCGCCACGCCGTGCCGGCGGGCGAGGGCCGCGAACGCCGCCAGCTCCTCCGGCGGCACGGTGACGCCGGTGGGGTTCCCGGGGGTCACGAGGACGACGGCGCGGGTCCGCGGGCTGATCAGCGGCTCGACGTCGGCGGCGCGGGGCACGAGGTCGGGCCCGGGCTCGGCGACCACCGGGACGACGCCGCGCATCCGCAGCCACATCTCGTGGTTGAAGTACACCGGGCGCGCGACGACGACCTCGTCGCCCGGCGCCGCCAGGGCATCGGCGACGAGGCAGAACGCCTGGTTGCACCCGGCCGTCACCACGACGTCATCGGCGGTGAGCTGCCCGCCGTACTGCGTGGCCAGGTCGGTCACGAAGGCCTCTCGCAGGTGGAGCAGGCCCGCCTGGGACGCGTAGGCGGCGCCGCTGGGGTCGTGGGCCACGGCGGTGACGTGGTCGACGACCTCCGGCGCGGGCGGGTACGCGGGCGCCGCCCGGGCGAGGTCCTGCAGCGGAGCCCGTCCGGCCCGCGTCGGGAGCCTCGCGTAGGCGCGGCCCACCGGGGAGTCGATCCCGGCCGAGACGCGGGCGGAGCGGCGCATGGGTCGAGCTTCGCATGTGAACGGATTCGCTCGCCGGGGCGACCGAATCCGTTCACATGCGAAGCTCGGTCGATGGACGTCCTCGTGATCGGAGCCGGGTTCGCCGGCCTGTACGCGCTGCACCGGCTGCGGGGCCTCGGATTCTCCGTGCGGGTGCTCGAGGCCGCCGACGGGGTGGGCGGCACCTGGTACTGGAACCGCTACCCCGGGGCCCGGTGCGACTCCGAGAGCTACTACTACTGCTACTCGTTCGACCCGGAGCTCGAGCAGGAGTGGCGCTGGTCGGAGCGCTACCCGGGGCAGGAGGAGATCCGCGCCTACCTCGAGCACGTCGCCGACCGGTACGACCTGCGCCGCGACATCGAGCTCGGGGTGCGGGTCGCGTCGGCGGTGCGTGAGGACGACGACTGGGTGGTCACCGACACGCAGGGCCGGGAACGACGCTGCCGCTGGCTGGTCACCGCGGTCGGGTGCCTGTCGGTGGCCAACGTCCCGGACCTACCTCGGCGCCAACGTGCCCGGCAAGCCGCGGGTCTTCCTGCCCTACGCCGGCGGGATGGCCCACTACCGGCAGCGGTGCGACGACGAGGCGGCGGCCGGCTACCCAGGGTTCGGGCTGTGCCGGCGGGAGGCCGCGTCGGCATGATCATGAGCACGTGGGGCATCCGAGCCGGCGCTCGGGTCTGCGCCGTGTGCCCGTCGCCAACTATAGGCCGAATGGAGTAACGGATATTCGCGAGGCGACGATCCTCCCGGCATGCCCCGCTGGAGCGACGCGCTGGTCGGTGAGTTCCGGGTGTCCCTGCCGCGCACCCTGATGGCCCGGCACCCCACCCGGATCACGGCCTCGCGCGGGTTCGCCGTCCACCACCCGGAGCGGATCACCTTCGCCGGCCCGGACGCACGCCTGCGCCTCGGTACGCACGCCTTCGGCTTCGCCCGCGGAGGTCAAGGCGGGCTGTTGCGCCTCGACGGGGAGCTCGAGCTGCGGGGCAACGTGCAGGTGGGGGTCGGCGCCGGGTGGGTGGTCGGGGAGGGCGCCCGGCTCGCGATCGGTGCCCGGAGCTACTTCTCCCCGAACACCACGATCGTCGCGATGAACTCGATCTCGGTCGGCGAGGACTGCGCGGTCTCCTGGGACGTCCAGCTGCTCGACGAGGACTTCCACGAGGTCATCGTCGACGGCGAGGTCCGCCCGACCTCCGCGCCGATCAACATCGGCGACTACGTCTGGATCGGGTCGCGCGCCACCGTGCTCAAGGGCGCGGTGATCCCCGACGACACCGCCGTCGCGGCGGGCGCCGTCGTGTCCGGGCAGTTCACCGAGCCGGGCACCGTCCTCGCGGGGTGCCCCGCCCGGGTGAGGCGTCAGCCGACCGCCGCCCGACCCGCCTCCAGGCGCGCCACCGGGATCCGGAACGGCGAGCAGGACACGTAGTCCAGCCCGGCGCGGTGGAAGAAGTGCACCGAGTCCGGGTCGCCGCCGTGCTCGCCGCAGATGCCGAGCTTGAGGTCGTGGCGCACCTCCCGGCCCCGCCACGACGCGATCTCCACGAGCTCGCCCACCCCCTCGGTGTCGAGGGACTCGAACGGCGACACCCCGAAGATGCCCGACTCGAGGTAGTCGGAGAAGAACGAGCTCTCGACGTCGTCGCGGGAGAACCCCCACGTCGTCTGCGTGAGGTCGTTGGTGCCGAACGAGAAGAACTGGGCGATCTCGGCGATCTGGGCGGCGACCAGAGCCGCGCGCGGCAGCTCGATCATCGTCCCGATCTGGTGCGCGACGGGCTTCCCCTCGACCTGTGACTCGGGCTCGGCGACCACCTCGGCGATCTCCGCGGCCACGGCCTGCAGCTCCTGGACGGTGCCCACGAGCGGCACCATGATCTCCGGCTCCACCGGGATCCCCTCGGCGGCGAGTGCGGCCGCGGCGCGGGTGATCGCACGGACCTGCATGGCGTACAGGCCCTCGACGGCGATGCCGAGACGGACGCCGCGCAGGCCCAGCATCGGGTTCTGCTCGTGCAGCCGGCGGACCGCGACGAGCAGGTCCTCCTGCTCCTGGGTCACCTCGCCACGTTCCCGGGCCAGCGCGACCTCGACCGAGAGGTCGGTGAGGTCGGGGAGGAACTCGTGCAGCGGCGGGTCGAGCAGCCGGATCGTCACCGGCAGGCCCTCCATCGCCCGGTAGATGGCGGTGAAGTCCTCGATCTGCAGCGGCAGCAGGGCGGCGAGCGCCTTCTCCCGCTCGTCCTGTGTCTCCGCGAGCACGAGGGCCTCCACGAGCTCGCGCCGCTCACCGAGGAACATGTGCTCGGTCCGGCACAGCCCCACGCCCTCGGCGCCGAACGTGCGGGCGGTCGTGCAGTCCTCGCCGGTGTCGGCGTTCACGCGCACCCGCAGCCGTCGAACCCCGTCGGCGTGCTGCATGATCCGGTCGACCGCGGCCACGAGGTCGTCGTTCGCGGCCAGGCCGGTCGACCCCTCGAAGTAGGACATGACCGGGCTCGCCACGACCGGGACCTCGCCGAGGTAGACCTCGCCGTTGGTGCCGTCGATCGAGAGCATGTCGCCCTCGGCGACCACGCGGCCGTCGGGCAGCGTCAGCTTCTTCGCCCGGACGTCGACCTCGAGCTCCTCCGCGCCGCACACCGCGGTCTTGCCCATCCCGCGCGCGACGACGGCGGCGTGCGAGGTCCGCCCGCCCCGGCTCGTGAGCACGCCCTGGGCGGCGATCATGCCGTCGAGGTCGTCGGGGGTGGTCTCCCGGCGCACCAGGATGACCTTCTCGCCGGCCTTCGCGCGGGCGACCGCGGTGGGGGAGTCGAAGACCGCCGTGCCGGTCGCCGCGCCCGGCGAGGCGTTCATGCCCGTCGTCAGGAGCTCCTTCTCGGCGTCGCGGTCGAAGCGGGGGAACATCAGGTTGGCCAGCTGCGCGCCGGTGACCCGCTGCAGCGCCTCGTCCATGCCGATGAGGCCCTCGTCGACGAGCTGGACCGCGACGGAGAACGCGGCGGCCGCCGTCCGCTTGCCCACCCGGGTCTGGAGCATCCAGAGCGTGCCGCGCTCGATGGTGAACTCGATGTCACACAGATCGCGGTAATGCTCCTCCAGCCTCTGCATGATCTCCAGCAGCTCGTCATAGGACTTCTTGTCGATCTTCTCCAGATCGGCCAGCGGGACCGTGTTGCGGATGCCGGCGACGACGTCCTCGCCCTGGGCGTTCTGCAGGTAGTCGCCGTAGACGCCGCGGGCCCCCGACGCCGGGTCGCGCGTGAACGCGACACCCGTCCCGGAGTCCATCCCGAGGTTGCCGAACACCATCGAGCAGACGCTCACCGCGGTGCCGAGGTCGGCCGGGATGCGTTCCTGGCGCCGGTAGACGTTCGCCCGGGGGGAGTTCCACGAGTCGAAGACGGCCCGGACGGCGAGGTCCATCTGCTCGCGCGGGTCCTGCGGGAAGTCGCGATCGGCGTGCTCGCGGACGACCCCCTTGAAGGTCTCGACGAGGGTGGCGAGGTCGGCGGCGTCGAGGTCGAGATCGTTCTTCGTCCCCTTGGCCTGCTTGGCCGCGTCG
>JAICLN010000361.1 GCA_025925615.1 Actinomycetospora sp.
CCTGCACGCCCGGGGCCTCGAGGTCGGCCAGCTCCCCGACCTCGACCGACCCGGCGGCCACGAGCACGTCGACGTCCAGCCCGCGCAGCCCGCTCAGGGCGGTGCGCAGGACGCCGGCCTCGCCGAACGAGGTCCCGAGGGTCAGCAGCACCCACGGGCGGCCGTCGAGGTGGCGCGGGGCGAACGGGGTCGGCGGGTTCCAGCCGACGGGGCGCAGCGGCAGCTCGGTCATGCCGGCGAGGTAGGTCGTCGACTCCGGCTCCTGCAACGACGGCGGGCAGACGTCGAGGTAGGCGTGGCCGGTCGGGTCCCCCTCGGCCAAGGGCACCCCGAGCTCCTCGGCGACGGCGGCGAGGGGCGCGGGCATCGTCATGCTCATCGGCGAGTGCGGGGAGGGACGGCGCCCGAAGGAGTGCAGGACGCACGGGACGCCGGCGGCGCGCGCCGCGAGGGCGGCGCCCGGGTCGCCCACCTCGGCGATCACGACGTCGGGTGGCTGCGCGCGCAGGCGGGGGATGAGGTCCCCGGCCACCGAGCGGGGCAGGACCGAGCCGAACACCTCGCTCGCGACGTCGCGCATGACCTCCTGGTCAGCGGGCCGCTCGGCGAGGCCGCGGTCGATCATCACCTCGCGAAAGGCCTCGAGGGCCGGGCGCCCCGCCCTCGCCGTCGGGACCCCGGAGGTCGCGATGGTGGCCTCGAGGTCGGGGCCGGTGGCGAAGGTGACGTCGTGCCCGTCGTCGTGCAGGGCGCAGGCGAGCGGGACGAGGGGGACGGCGTGACCGGGGGCGCCGAGGGCGGCGACGAGGATGCGCATCGGCGCCCACTGTGCCGAACTCCACCGCCCGGCGCGGTCCGCGGTCCGGTTCGTCCCGGGTGGCGGTCCGGGCGGCGGGGTAGCCGAACGCCATGAAGACCACTCGATTGGGCAGGACCGGACTTGAGGTGTCCCGGATCGCGTTCGGGACCTGGCAGGTCTCGGGCGAGTGGGGCTCGTACGACGCCGACCAGGCCCAGGGCGCCATCCGGCACGCCCTCGAGGAGGGCGTCAACTTCTTCGACACCGCCCAGGCCTACGGCTTCGGCGAGGCGGAGGAGGTCCTGGCGAACGCCCTGCGGCACCAGCTCGACCACGACCGCGACTCCGTCGTCATCGCCACCAAGGGCGGCATCAATCCCGGCACCGACCGGCCGCGGGACTCCAGCCGCGAGTACCTGCGCTCCGGTGTCGAGTCGAGCCTCAAGGCGATGAAGATCGACCACATCGACCTCTACCAGATCCACTGGCCGGACGAGCAGACGCCGTTCGAGGACACCGCCGGCTACCTGCAGGAGCTGGTCGACGAGGGCAAGATCCGCCACGCCGGGGTGTCCAACTTCGACGAGCGCCAGATGGCCGCGTTCGACCGGCGGCGCCCCGTCGAGACGCTGCAGCCGCCGTACCACCTGTTCCGGCGCGGCATCGAGTCCGACGTGCTCCCCTACGTCCGCGAGCACGACATCGGCACCCTCGTGTACTCGCCTCTCGGCTCCGGGCTGCTGACCGGCACGATGGACGAGCACACCACGTTCGAGGACTCCGACTGGCGCGCCCAGGCCTCCGCGTTCTCGGGTGACAAGTTCCGGACGAACCTCGCCGTCGTCGAGCGGCTGAAGGCCTACGCCGCCGACAAGGGGATCGAGGTCTCGCAGCTCGCGATCGCCTGGGTCCTCGCGCAGGACGGCATCGACGTCGCGATCGTCGGCGCGCGCTCGCAGCGCAACATCGAGCGCTCGCTGGCCGCGGTCGACGTCGAGCTGTCGCGCGACGACCTCGCCGAGATCGAGAAGCTGACCGCCGACGGGATCCAGGTCAGCGGCGCCTCCCCCGAGGGCGTCGCGTAGGTGCGGTTCGCACCTCTGCGGATCACGGGGTGAGCATGCCGTCCGCCTGCCCGTCCGGCACGACGGTCCGCGGGCTCGGCGGCGCGGTGCTGTCGCGTGCCGAGCGGGACGCGCAGCGCTCGAGCACGGTGCCCAGGCCACCGCGCGTCGCGACCACCAGCAACCGGTCCCCGACCTTGAGACGACGGTGCGGCCGGGGCGGCATCTCGAGCACGGCATCGGGCCCGGCCCCCCGATACACCCCGACCACCCGGACCGCGCCGGCCTCGTCGAGCCCGACGACCGGGAGCCCGGCCATGAACGACGCGCGGGCCACCGTCACCTCGGCCATGAGCAGGATCCGCCGCCCGACCGGGATCGTCGCCAGCACCTGACCGTCGCGCAGGGCCGCCGCGAACACCGGAGCCGCGACGTAGGAGACGCTCCGCGAGATCGCGTCCATGCTGCGCTCGACCCGGGCGGCGAGGTCGTCGTCACGCAGGCGCAGGACGACGCGCAGCGACCGCTGCACGGACCGCCCGACGAGGGCCGCCTGCAGGTTGGTCGCGTCGTCGCTGGTCACCGCGACCAGCGCGCGGCAGTCCTCCGCCCCGGCCTCGCGCAGCACCCGCTCGCGGGTGGCGTCGCCGAGGATCACCGGGATACCGGCGCGCGCCGCGGCGGAGGCGCCGACCGCGTCCTCGCTGCGCTCGACCGCGACCACCGGGACCCCGCGCTCGCGCAGCGTGGTGACGATGCGTATCCCGACGTTGCCCAGGCCCACGACGACGACGTGGTCGCGGCGGGGCATGCGCCGGGGCGTGGTCCCGAGCACTCGGCCGCTGACCGCGCTCTCCACCACCACGGCCGTCACCAGCGGGATGATCGCGATGCCGATGACCGTCACGAACCCCTGGATCACCCGCACCGCGACGCTCGCCCCGGTGTCCGGCTGCGCGGCCCCTGCGGAGTCGAGCACCGCAAGGTAGATCGCGTCGCCGAGCGTGTAGCCGCCGGCGGTCGCGAAGGCCACCGTGCCGACGATGAACAGCCCGACCAGCGCGAGCGTCGCCCGCGCGAGCCGGCGCGTGAGGGTGCTGCGCAGCCGGACGACGAGCCGCTCGACGACGTTGCGGATGCGCTCGGAACGCGGGCGGGAGAGCTGGTCGGTGGCCCGGGCGCGGGACTCGGCCACCGCGAGGACGTACTCCGCGGTGTCGGGACCCCCGGCGGGCAGCAGCCGCGGGCCGCCGCGCGCCCCCGTCTGCGAGTTCGCCGCCAACCCGCAGACGACGGCCTCGTCGCGCACCTCCCGGCGTCCGGCGACGACGAAGGTGCGGTCGGGCACCCGCACGTGCTGGCGGGTGTTGCGCCCGATCGCCTGGGCGACGAACGAGGGCGCGGCGGTCTCCGAGACCGAGAGCACCGTGACGGTCGGCAGGATCTGCTCGATGCGCCGACCGAGCCGGGTGTTGAACAGCCGCACCACCAGGCGCACCTCGGGATCGATCTCC
>JAICLN010000286.1 GCA_025925615.1 Actinomycetospora sp.
CTGGTCGAAGGTCGGCTTGAGCTCGTCGAACGGCACCTCGACCGCGAGACGGACGCGCGTCGGAGACAGGTGCTCGACGGTGGACTTCACAGCTCGTTCTCCTCCAGGGCGGGACTGCCAACGCGGCCCGGGGGCGGAGACGACGGAAGCGATCCCCGGCCCCCGTGGGAAACCAGCCCGATCCGGAGACCTGTCGTTGCGCCCCGCCCGGGCGTCGGCGGCGAGTCTAGACGTGCGGGCCGACATCGCGCCGTGGCGGCCCTGACCAGCGCGGACCCGACGGCTCCCGCCCCTAGGGTGGGCGTCCGTGACCGACCTGCGCTCCCGTCCCGACCTGGCCCGACTGGGCCTGGGCCTCGCCGCGCTCGGGCGGCCCTCCTACATCAACCTCGGCCGCGACGGCGTCCACCGCTCCCCCGACGAGCTGCGCGACCTCGCCCACGCCACCCTCGACGCCGCCTGGGACGCCGGCGTGCGGTGGTTCGACGTCGCTCGCTCCTACGGTCGGGCGGAGGAGTTCCTCGGCTCCTGGTTCGCCGCCCGTCCCGGGCGCCGTGCGGGCGCCGCGGTCTCCAGCAAGTGGGGCTACCGCTACACCGCGGACTGGGACGCCGACGCCGAGGTGCACGAGGTCAAGGAGCACACGCTCGCCCACTTCCGCTCCCAGTGGGCGGAGTCGCTCGACGCCCTCGGCGGGCCGCCCGACCTCTACCAGGTGCACTCGCTGACCACCGACTCTCCGCTGTTCGACGACCGGGGCCTGCTCGAGGCGCTCGCCGTCACCGGAGCGGAGCACGGGGTCCGGCTCGGGTTCTCCACCTCCGGCGCGGACCAGGCCGACGCCGTGCGGCGCGGGCTCGCGCTCGAGGTGGACGGCACGCGGCTGTTCACCGCGGTCCAGTCGACGTGGAACCTGCTCGAGCCCTCGAGCGGCGAGGCGCTGCGCGCGGCCCACGACGAGGGGGTGCTCGTGCTGGTCAAGGAGGGCGTCGCCAACGGCCGCCTCGTCGTCGAACCGCCCGCCCCGGTGCGCGGCGTCGCCACGCACCACCACGTCGGGCCCGACGCCGTCGCCCTGGCCGCGATCCTCGCGCAGCCCTGGGCCGACGTCGTCCTCTCCGGCGCCGCCGGACCCGAGCAGCTGCGCTCGAACCTCGCCGCGGCCGGGATGCCGCTCACCGACGAGGAGCGCACGGCCCTCGCCGGGATCGCCGAGACACCGGGCGACTACTGGACCCACCGGGGCGGCCTGGCCTGGGTGTAGCGCCGGACTGCGCGCCGTCACCCCCCGGTCACCTCACACCGATGTGGTTTGCGACGGTGGGCGCCGCCATCGGCACGACGGAAGGGCAGGTCCTCATGGGCATGGCACGCAAGGCCGGTCGCGCGTTCGAGCGGGTCCTCGGGGTGTTCGACATGGTGGCGGGCTACGGAACCCGCCGCTCTCGTCGACCCGTCCCGAAGGCCCTGGGCGGGCGCAAGCGCTGACCCGGACATCCGGGCGGGGATGTCGGGGCCCCGTCCCGGACCTGGGTGCCGCGAGCGGGGGTAGCGCGCGGCGTACTCGGGCACACTGCGGGTCAGCCCGTGATCACCCGGAGGAGCCCGCCGTGCCCGCCGAACCTGCTCTGAGCACGAACGACTTCACCAACGCCTACCGCCACGGCTTCGTCCGCGTCGCGGCCGCCACGTGCACGACCTCGCTGGCGGACCCGCCGGCGAACGCCGCGTCGCTCCTCGCGGTGGCGCGGGAGTGCCACGACGATGCGGTGGGCCTGGTCGTGTTCCCCGAGCTGACGCTCTCGGGCTACTCGATCGAGGACCTGCTCCTGCAGGACACCCTGCTCGAGTCCGTCGAGACCGCGCTCGCCGACGTCGTCGCCGCGTCGGCCGACCTGCTCCCGGTGCTCGTCGTCGGCGCCCCGCTGCGCCACCGGCACCGGATGTACAACTGCGCGGTCGTCGTGCACCGCGGGCGGATCCTCGGCGTCGCGCCGAAGTCGTACCTCCCGACCTACCGCGAGTTCTACGAGCGGCGGCAGGCGGCCGCGGGCGACGACCAGAGCGGCGCGATCCGGCTGCTCGGCGCCGACGTTCCTTTCGGCCCGGACCTGCTCTTCGCCGCCGACGACGTCCCGGGGCTCGTGCTGCACGCGGAGATCTGCGAGGACATGTTCGTGCCCGTCCCGCCGAGCGCCGAGGCGGCGCTGGCCGGGGCGACGGTGCTGGCCAACCTCTCGGGCAGCCCCATCACCGTGGGCCGCGCGGACGACCGCCAGCTGCTGTGCCGCTCGGCGTCGGCGCGGTGCACGGCCGCGTACGTCTACGCCGCGGCCGGCGAGGGCGAGTCGACCACCGACCTCTCCTGGGACGGGCAGACGAGCATCCACGAGAACGGCCGCCTGCTCGCCGAGACGCAGCGCTTCCCGGCAGGTGAGCAGCACAGCGTCGCCGACGTCGACCTCGACCTGCTGCGTGCCGAGCGGCTGCGGATGGGCACGTTCGACGACAACCGCCGCCACCTCGAGGACCGCCTCGCGGATTGGCGCACGGTGTCGTTCACCCTCGACCCGCCGTCGGGCGACCTCGGGCTGCGCCGCGAAGTGGAGCGCTTCCCGTTCGTGCCCGCGGACCCGGCGCGCCTGGAGCAGGACTGCTACGAGGCGTACTCGATCCAGGTGTCCGGGCTCGAGCAGCGGATGCGGGCGCTGAACCAGCCGAAGATCGTGATCGGGGTGTCCGGCGGGCTCGACTCGACCCACGCCCTGATCGTCGCCGCCCGGGCCCTCGACCGCGCCGGCCGCCCGCGCAGCGACATCCTCGCGTTCACCCTGCCGGGCTTCGCGACCGGCGAGCACACCAAGGGCAACGCCCAGCGCCTGTGCGAGGCGCTCGGGACGAGCTTCACCGAGATCGACATCACCGAGAGCGCACGGCTCATGCTGCGCAACCTCGACCACCCGTTCTCCCACGGCGAGCCGGCCTACGACGTCACGTTCGAGAACGTCCAGGCCGGGCTGCGCACCGACTACCTGTTCCGCGCGGCCAACCAGCGCGGCGGCATCGTCCTGGGCACCGGCGACCTCTCCGAGATCGCGCTCGGGTGGTCCACCTACGGCGTCGGCGACCAGATGTCGCACTACAACGTGAACGGCGGGGTCCCGAAGACGCTGGTCCAGCACCTCATCCGCTGGGTGATCTCCTCGGGACAGTTCGACGACGCCGTCGCCGACGTCCTCCAGTCGGTGCTCGACACCGAGATCACCCCGGAGCTCGTCCCCGCCTCCGAGGACGCGCCGGTGCAGTCGAGCGAGCAGAAGATCGGGCCGTACAACCTGCAGGACTTCACCCTCTACCAGGTGCTGCGCCACGGCTCGCGGCCCTCGAAGATCGCCTTCCTCGCGTGGCACGCCTGGCACGACGCCGAGGAGGGGCCGTGGCCGCCGGGCTTCCCCGACGACGACCGGGTCGCCTACGGACTCCCTGAGATCCGCCGCTGGCTCGAGGTCTTCGTCCAGCGCTTCTTCCAGTTCGCCCAGTTCAAGCGCTCGGCGGTCCCGAACGGGCCGAAGGTCTCCGCGGGCGGGTCGCTCTCCCCGCGCGGGGACTGGCGGGCCCCGTCGGACTCGTCGGCGCGCATCTGGCTCGACGAGATCGCCCGCGCGGACCCCGAGGTGGGGCCGCCCCCCGGACGACGCTTAGGTCGTCGTGGGGCCGGCCGCCTGGCGCCGTGGGGCTACTGCTGCTGGCGCTGGGCGAGGCCCTTGAGGCACCAGTTGCCCTGGGTCTCCCCGAGCACGAGCTCGGACGGGAGCGTCTGGGTCTGGCCCTGCACGCTCAGCGTCAGGTCGACCGGGGTGCGGGCCTCGGTGTCGATGAGCGTCGTCGTCGGGCCGGCCGGTGCGACCTTGGTGATGTACTGCAGCACCTGCGGCGACAGCTGGGTCACCGGGGCGCCGTTGGGGCCCTTGCAGGAGAGCCCGTCGAGTGCGCCGGAATCCTTGGAGCTCAGCGCCTGGGTGACCTGGTTCGCGGTGTCCTGCGGGTCGCCCGGGCCGAGCAGGTAGCCGGGCCACACGAGCGCGCCGAGCAGCAGGGCGATGATCGCACCGATGAGGACGCCGCCGGCCGCACCGAACGCGAAACCCTTGCGGAGCTCCTTCTTGTAGGCCTTGTCCTCGGCGTCCGCCCACTCCTCGTCGCCGGCGGGCTCCGTCGTCGCTGTGTCGTGGGCCGTCGACGTGTCGTGAGCCGTCGACGTGTCGTGGCCCGTCGACGTGTCATGGGCGGTCTGCGGCCCGTCCCCCGGCAGGGTGGCCGCGGGCACCGTGTGCGTCGTGCCCTCGTCCTCGGCGGCCCCGGAGGTCGCGGTGGTCGTGGTCGGCGGGTCGGTGGGCTCGCCCTCGTGCGCGTCGCCACCCGTCGTCGTGGTCTCGTGGCCGTTGGTCCCGGCGGAGCCGGTGACGTCGTCCGCCCCGGTCGTGGCCGGTCCGTCGGTGGGGCGGTCCTCGCCCTCGACGCCCGCCTGCGCGGCGCTCGTCCGTCCCTCGCTCATCGCGGGTCCTGCTCCTTCCGGGCACGTTCGTCGTGCCGGTGGTTCGCCTCTGGCGGCTCCCACCGTGCCTCATCGGCCCACCCGCCCGACCAGCGGGGACCCAGGTCGGCGTCACCACCCCCGCCCCGGTGTCGGACGTGGCAGGGTGCCCGCGTGAGCGCGCCCGATCAGAAGGACGTCCTGCACCGGTACCTGCGCCAGGGCCGTGAGGTGCTGCTCTGGAAGCTCGAGGGCCTCGGCGAGTACGACGTGCGCCGCCCGGTGACCCCCACCGGGACCAACCTGCTCGGCCTGGTGAAGCACCTGGCGATCATCGACTCGGGCTACTTCGGCGAGGTGTTCGGGCGACCGTTCGACGAGACCGCGGGCTGGTTCGAGGCGCACCCCGAACCCGACGCCGACATGTGGGCCACCGCGGAGGAGTCCCGCGAGGAGATCGTCGGGCTCTACGAGCGGGCCGCCGCGCACTCCGACACCACGATCGACGAGCTCGACCTCGACGCGCCCGGCCGGGTGCCGCACTGGCCCGACGAGCGGGCGGAGGTCACGTTGGGGCACGTGCTCGTCCACGTCGCGACGGAGACCCACCGGCACGCCGGGCACGCCGACATCTGCCGCGAGCTCGTCGACGGCGCGGTCGGGCTGCGGCCGGACCACCTCAATCTGGGCGGCAACGGGGCCGCGCGCCTCCTCGGCCACCGGGCGCGGCTCGACCGCGAGGCCCGGCGCGCCGCCGGGATGGTCTAGGCGGCCATCCGCGTTCGTGCTGCTCAGGGGCCGGCGCGGCTGGTGTAGGTGTGCCCGGTCGGGGTGGTGGTCCGCACCGTGTGCGGGTGCTCGCCGAGCCCATCGTCGACGGTGTGGACCTGCCAGCCGGGCATCTCGCGGACGAAGGTCCCGCGGGCGCACACCCCCCGCCCGTTGGTGAAGCTGGACGGCCCGCCCGCGCGGGACTGTCTGATGTGGTCGCGGTGCCGGATCGGGGC
>JAICLN010000315.1 GCA_025925615.1 Actinomycetospora sp.
CGCCGTCAGGAAGGCGCTCCAGTCGGCGGCGCCGGCCCGTGCCCAGGCGGTGTACTGGTCCGCCGTCGCGGTGCTGAACCAGAACCCGTCCAACGGGCCCGGGACCGCACTGAGCCAGTGGACGGCGATCGAGCTCCAGCCCAGGCCCACCGAGGCGTCCGGGAGCAGCTGCTCGTAGAACGAGGCGCCGACGGCCGCCGTGCGGACCCCGGGGCGCCGGTAGCTGCGGGGGTCCTCCGCGACGGTGTGGAAGAGCGATGCGAAGTCGTTGTCCGGCAGGTCCGTGTGGAACACCCACACCGGCTGCCCCTCGCCGTGGGCCCGCCGGATCGCCTCGACCGCAGCGGTCACCGGCGCCAGCGAGTTCCGGCCCTCCGAGGCGCCGTAGTCGACGACGGTGACCGTGCCGGCCGGCCCGACAGGGGCGGTCGTCGCCGCCGACGCGACCTGGTCGAGACCGAACGTGACCGAGGCGGCCTGGGCCGACGCGTTGGCGTTGTAGTGGCCGCCGCCCTCCATGGCCATGGACATGCCCGAGCTCACCTCCCGATCGCGTCGAGCAGATCCTGCACGCGGCGGGCGAGGCGGTCGACGGCCAGGGGGTCACCCGATCGGCGGCCCGCGACACCGGCGGCGGCCTCCGCACGGAGCGCGTCCGCCCGGCCGGCGAGCCGACCCCGGTCCGCGAAGCGGGCGTCGGGCATGGCCGCCGCGGGGTGGACCGGGACCGCGTAGAGCCGGGCCAGCTCCCGGGAGAGGGTCTCGGTGCTGCCGAAGTCCCGGGGGCCGAGCTCATCCGCCCCCAAGGCGGCCGACCGGCGTCGTCGGAGGCGTCGGATGCGGAGCTCGACGGCGCCCGGCACCACGGGGAGCACGAACAGGACGAGCGGGTAGCCGTGCTCGCCGCGCCAGCCGTCGGTGTGCTCGACGACCCGTCCCCACAGGGCGGCGCATCCCAGCACCGTCGCGCCGGTGTGGTGGCTCAGCGCCGCGAGGCCGACCCCCGCCGTCGCGTACAGCCCGCACCGACACTCCGGCGCCGGGCACGGACGACAGCCCCCGGCGCACACCGCCGTGGTCGGGACGCGGTGGGGCCACGCCACCGGGCGCACCGGCGAGACGAGCTCCGGCCCCCGTCCCCGGTCCGTCACGTTCCAGACCCGCCACCCAGCGATCGGTGCGGCGAGGTCGGGGGCGAGGGTCACGCGTCGCGGTCGCCGGCGGTGGTCGCGGCCTCGGAGCCGGTCATGGGCCTCGGGGTCGGCGGCGCCAGCTCGGCGGGGCGGCCCGGCAGGTCGGTGTCGGGCACGGGGCTGACGATCGGTTCGACGATCAGGGTGCGGACGGCTTCGCCGATGTTCATGTGGTCACCCTTCATGGCGCGGTCGGCCGGGGCGGCGTCCGCTAAGGTTCACTCGAATGGGTGAACCCGACTCTACCTCCGCTCGTGGCCCAAGTCACGGCCGCCCGGACCATGATCATGAACGGTCGGGAGGGCCACCTGCACGGCATGGAGGGGGTCGCGGAGGCCGTCCTCCAGGTGCAGGGTCGGGGTGGCCCGCGCCAGGCGGCCCGCCACGAGGTCGCCGTCGTCATCTCGGGCGCCCTGCTGGACGGGTCCGCGCTCGTCCTGACCACTGGATCGATGAGGAAGGAACGCATGCTGACGCGAGGCGCCGTACTGCGTGAGGTCCCCGGCCGCTACGAGGTCGTCGAGCTGGAGGTGGACGACCCCCGCCCCGGCGAGATCCGCGTCCGGATGGTGGCCACCGGGCTCTGCCACTCCGACGACCACCACGCCACCGGGGACATGCGCGTCGGTGTCCTCCCGTTCGCCGGGGGCCACGAGGGCGCGGGCGTCGTCGAGTCGGTGGGCCCGGGGACGCCGGGCTTCGCGGCGGGCGACCACGTCGTGTTCTCGTTCCTGCCGACCTGCGGGCGCTGCCGCTGGTGCGCGACCGGGCACCAGAACCTCTGCGACCTCGGGGCGTCGCTCGGCACCAATGCCCGGTGGGAGGACCCGACGTCGTTCCGGCTCGCGCAGGGCGGCGTCCCGGTCGGCCAGATGTGCGGACTGTCGACCTTCTGCGAGTACACGACGGTGTCGGTCGTGTCGGCGATCAAGATCGACCCGGCGATTCCGCTCGAGGTCGCCTGCCTGACCGGCTGCGGCGTCGGCACCGGCTGGGGTGCGGCGGTCAACTCCGCCGACGTGCGGCCCGGGCAGGTCGTCATCGTCATGGGTATCGGCGGGATCGGGATCAACGCCGTCCAGGGCGCCGCCCACGCGGGCGCCTCCGCAGTGATCGCCGTGGATCCCGTCGAGGGCAAGCGCGAGGCCGCCCTGCACCTCGGGGCCACGCACGCGGCCGCCGACATCAAGGAGGCGACCGGGATGGCCCGGTCCATGACCAACGGCCAGGGCGCGGACGCCACGATCGTCACGGTCGGGGTCACCACCGGCAGGCACGTCGGGCAGGCCCTCAAGTCCGTCCGCAAGGCCGGCACCTGCGTCGTCGTCGGCCTCGGCGAGACCACGAGCAGCGACGGCGACATCCCCCTGACCGAGCTGGTGCTCTACCAGAAGCGGCTCCAGGGCTCCCTGTTCGGCGCGAGCGCGCCGACCGCCGACATCCCCGCGCAGCTGGAGCTCTACCGCGAGGGCCGCCTCAAGCTCGACGAGCTGATCACCACGAGGTACGCCCTCGACGACATCGCCGTCGGCTTCGACGACATGCACGCGGGCCGGAACCTGCGCGGCATCGTGGTGTTCTGAACACTCACCGGCCCTCGTCGGCGAGGTCGGCGTAGTCCTCCCGGAGGCGACGCTTCAAGATCTTGCCGCTCGGGTTCTTCGGCAGCTCGTCGACGAGAACGATGTACTTGGGCACCTTGTAGCCGGCGAGCCGCTCCCGGGCGCGGGCGTCGAGCGCGGTCACCGTCACCTCGACGCCGGGCTTCACCACGACCGCGGCGGCGACCGCCTCGATCCAGTACGGGTGCGGCACCCCGAAGACGGCGACCTCGGCCACGCCCGGGTCGGTGTAGAGGGTGTCCTCCACCTCCCGGCTGGCGACGTTCTCCCCACCGGTGATGATCATGTCGTTCTTGCGGTCGACGATGGTGAGGTAGCCCTCGTCGTCCATGACCCCGAGGTCGCCGCTGTGGAACCAGCCGTTCCGGAACGCGGTCGCGGTGGCCTCCGCCTTGCCCCAGTAACCGCGCATCAGATGCGGCGTGCGGTGCACGATCTCGCCGATCTGTCCCGTCGGCACCGGCTGGTCGTCGTCGTCGTGAAGGCGGGTGAGCACGTTGAGGCTCGGCCGCCCGGCGCTACCGGCCTTGCGGATCTGGTCCTCCGGGGACAGCACCGTGGCGTTGGGCGCCAGCTCGGTCTGCCCGTAGAAGTTGAACAGCCGCATGTCGGGAAGCCGCTCGCCGAGCTCCTGGAGCACCGAGACCGGCATGATCGCGGCGCCGTAGTAGCCCTTGCGCAGCGTCCGCAGCCGGTGCGGGTCGAAGTGCGGCGAGCGCAGCAGGCCGATCCACACGGTCGGCGGGCAGAAGATCTTGTTGATCTGCTCGCGCTCGACGGTCGCGACGATCGTCTCGGGGGTCGGCGCGTCGACGATGACGCTCGTCGCCCCCAGGTAGATGTCCGGCGTCAGGAAGTCGTGCAGCGCCGCGCAGTGGTAGAGCGGCAAGGCGTGCAGCTCGATGTCGGTGTGGTGGTACTCGCCGTCGACGATGTCGCTGACGTACTGCGCGATGAGGTTGCGGTTGGTCATGATCGCGCCCTTGGGACGCGAGGTCGTCCCGCTCGTGTAGAGCAGCTGGACGGGGTCGTCGTCGTCCAGCGGGCAGACGACGGGGGCGGCGTCGGGGTGGGTGGCGAGGTCCTCGAACGGGGTCCAGCCCTCGCGGTGGCCGACCACGACGCGCAGGTCGGGCGTGTTCTGCGCGGCCCCTTCGGCGCGCTCCATGGTGTCGGCGAGCGCATCCTCGACGATGACGGCCATCGGGGCGGCATCGTCGAGGACGTAGGCGACCTCGTCGGCGGTGAGGTTGAAGTTGACCGGCACCGAGATCGCGCCGAGGCGGACGAGCGCGAAGTAGCTCACGACGAACGCGTAGGAGTTGTGCGAGAAGATCGCGACCCGGTCGCCCGGCCCGACCCGGCGTGCCGCGAGGGCGTTCGCGACGCGGTGGGCGTCGGCGTCCAGCTCGCGGAACGTCCGGCGGACCTCGCGGTGCACCACGGCGAGCTTGTCTCCGAACTTGACCGCGGAGCGCTCGAGCAGCGTCCCGACGTCCTGCCGGCGGGCCCGGGCCATCTCCGGGGAGTACGCGGGCACGTACTCCTCCACCGCGTTCGTGTGCTGCGCCGGTCGGGTGCTGGTCACTCCAGGGCTCCTGTCTGGCGTGGTGCGCGTCGACCCACCTCAGCACTGCACCCGCCGGTTCTCCAGAGCCGCGGCGGAGGTGACGGTCAGGCCAGCGTGCGGGCGACCGCGGGGATCACGATGGCAGCCGCGACGACGTGGGTGGCCATCAGCAGCAGCTTGGTGGGCACCGCGGCGTCGACGAGCAGGTCGGGCACGAAGGACAGCACGGTCAGCGCGACCGTGGTGCGCAGCCACGCGGTGCGGGGGCGGCGGGCGAAGCGGCGGATGCCGGTGGCGATGACCAGCCCGACGACGGCGAAGATCGCGGTGAGGACCGCGAACCCGGAGGTCGGGA
>JAICLN010000205.1 GCA_025925615.1 Actinomycetospora sp.
ACCGGTCGGCGACCGACGCCTCCGACGGCCGACCCGCCGTCCCTCCCGGCGGCCGCGCCCGGGACGGCGGGACGACGCGGCGCGCGGTGGTACGCGCCCGCCCACCCGACGTCGTGAGTCAGGAGCCGGAAGGGTCAGCGACTCCCGAGGACCCGCGTCAGCGCGATCTCGATGACCACCCGCTCCGGGTTCGGCTTCGGCGTGCGGTACCGGGCCGCGTAGCGGGCCTCGGCGTCGGCGACCGACGCCGGGTCCTCCCGCACCACCGCGATCCCCTCCAGCGTCGACCACCGCCCGCGCTCGACCTGGCTGACCGCGACCCGCGCCCCGCCCTCCGGGGAGTCCACGCCGCGGCGGACGTTCGCGACCTTCTGGCTGCCCCGGCGGGTGATGACGCGGGCGGTGGCCGTGTCGAGGTCGAGCGTCACCCCGACGGCGACGACGTGCGGGCTGCCGTCGCGGCGCAGCGTCGTCAGCGTGCCGAGGTGGTACTCGCGCCAGAACTCGGCGAACTCCTCGCCGCGGGCGTGCAGGTCCTCTCCGGTGACGGCCACCCGGTGATCATCGCAGGCGGGCTCACGTGAACCAGTCCATGGCCGCGTTGAGGGCCGGGAGCAGCAGGGTGCGCGGGGCGAGGCGGCCGCCGGCGGCGCTGAGCTGGTTGACCAGCCCGGGCACGACGCTGCGGTGCCCGGCCACCATGGCCGCGACGCCCGCCTCCGCGACGTCCTCGGCGTCCCCGACGGCGAGGCCGGGTGCGGCGTCGAACGCGTCGGTCCCCGCCGCGTCGGCGAACCCGGTGCGCGTCAGGCCGGGGCTCAGCGTCGTCAGGGTGACCCCGGTGCCGGAGAGCTCGGCGTGTACCGCCTCGGAGAACGACTGCACGAACGCCTTGCTCGCCGCGTAGCTCGCCACCCCGGGGAGCGGCTGGAACGCGGTGATCGAGGAGACGTTGAGGATCGCGCCGGTGCGCCGGCTGGACCGGGCGCGGTGCACGAAGGCGCCGACGGCGGCCACCGTCAGGTCGTGCAGCGCGAGGACGTTGAGCCGCACCAGTCCGTCCAGCGCCGCCCGCCCGTCGTCGTCCGCGAGCTCCGCGACCCGACCCGTGACACCGAAACCCGCGCCGTTGACCAGGCCGATCACGCGCTCGTCGTGGAGGACGAGGTCGCGCACCGTGTCGAGGCCCTCGTCGGTGCCGAGGTCGGCCGCGTGCACCTCGGAGGTCAGACCGGAGAGTCCGCGCAGCTCCGCGGCGAGCTCGGCGAGCGCCTCCTCCCGGCGGGCGACGAGCAGCGTCGGGTAGCCCCGGGCGGCGAGCGTCCGGGCGATGGCGGCGCCGATCCCGGAGGAGGCGCCGGTGACGAGGACGTGGGCGTCGGGCCCGGGTGACGGCAGTGGCATGGGCCGTCTGTACCCGGACGTCACGTCCAGTAGAGCAGTCTCGCGTCGGGGAGCAGGTCCTCGACGAGTCCGGTGACGTGCGTGCGGAGCGCGGCCATGACGTCGTCGGCGTAGACGTGCTTCACCGAGCCGAAGCGACCGCGCTTCGTGCGGCGCTGCTCCGGGTCCATCTCGAGGCGGGTCGCGGGGTACCAGCCCTCGAGGACCTCCTTGCTGCCCGGCGTGAACCGGTGGGTGATGCACTCGACGGTCAGGTCGGTGCCCGACCCGCGCACGGCGTCCGCCACCTCGCCGAGCAGGTCGGCGTAGGCCTCATCCCAGCCGGGCTCCGGGATGATCGGCGCCAGCGTCACCCCGACCGGCCAGCCGGCGTGCGCGAGCGTCCCGAGCGCGGCGACCCGCGCGCCCACCGGGTCGGTGCCGCCCTCGAACCGCGACCACGGGCTCAGCGAGGACCGCAGCCGGGTCCGACCGTGGTGGGGCAGGTCGAGCAGCGGCGTGAGGTCGGCGAACTTCGTGGTGGCCCGCAGCTGGACCGGGCCGGAGAACTCGTGGGTCCCGACGTGGCCGATGGCCGCCGCGAGGACGCCGGTCGCGGGCTCGATGCCGAGCGGGTCGGTGTAGCAGGACGCCTCGAAGGTCGTGCCCTCGTGGGCGGGGGCCCGGTTCGTGGAGGTGACGTTCCCGTGGCCGACGTAGCCGTCGAGGTTCGCGAGGATCCGGTCCAGGTCGGCGTACACCCGGGTGATCGGCGGGCCCGTGAGCGATCCGGCGAGGTAGCAGTACTGGCAGTGCGCCGGGCAGCCCCGCGCGAGGTCGACCCGCCAGTCCGCGCTCGGCGGGATCGGGTCGAGCTTCCGGGCGGAATCGGGGCTCACGACGACGGCGAGGGTCGCCTTCGCCCGCGCGTAGGTCTCGCGCTCGGTCTCCCCGCGCACGCCCGTGATCCGGTCGCCCCGCAGCAGCTCGATGTCGGTGGTGCCGAGCGCCTCGCAGCGCCGGACGACCTCGGCGGCGTGCGGGTGCTCCTGCGCGGAGCGGGTGACGCGGACGTGCCGCGGGACCCAGGGACGGTGCAGCCGGGCCTCGCGGCCCGCCGCGGGACGTGCGGGGG
Organism: Actinomycetospora sp.; assembly: GCA_025925615.1. GTDB lineage: Bacteria > Actinomycetota > Actinomycetes > Mycobacteriales > Pseudonocardiaceae > Actinomycetospora. The sequence continues at coordinate 2,519 of JAICLN010000205.1, forward strand.
CGACCATCCGTCCGGCTACCCGGGGACGATCGGCCTCACCACGTCCAGAGCCGTGACCACCATCCCTCGGTGCCCGACGTCGGAGCGAACGACTGGCTCGACGTGTCCGAGGCCTTGACCACGCCGTTCGAGGACTGCGAGATGTAGGTCGTCTTCGAGTCCCCGTCCGAGCTCGTGGTGCTCTTGCGGGTCACCATGTTGCCGCTGTCGTCCGAGGTCGTGGTCTCCCGGGTCGTGGAGCCGTCGGAGCCCTTCGAGGTGCTCGTCTTCACCGAGGAGGTCGACTTCTTCGAGTCCGAGGAGCTCTTCTTCGCGTCCGACGAGGACGTGGAGGAGGCCGGCCCCGACGACGCCGACTTGGACGACGCCGACTTGGACGACGCCGGCTTGGACGACGCAGACTTGGACGACGCAGACTTGGACGACGCGGATGACTTCGACCCGGACTTCGATCCGGAGTCCGTCGCCTTGGTGGCGTCGGGGCTCGCGGACTTCGACGCGCTCGACGACGTCGAGGTCGGCGCCGTCGCCGTGGGCGCCTTCGAGGACGCATCCGCGGTGTCCTTGGACGCCGACGAATCGGCCTTCGACGACGAGGCCGTCTCGGCCGGGTCCGTCGACTCCTTCGTCGTCGTGACCTCGACCGACGACGCGTCGGCCGAGCGTGTCGTGCTCTGCGTGGTCTTCGAGTGTGACGACGGGTCGGTCCGGGTGGAGCGGGTCGTCACCGAGCCCGAGGGGTCCACCGAGCGGGCGCGCGTGGTGACGACGCCCGTCGTCGGGTCGGTCTCGGTCGAGGACGCGCCGTCGGGGGAGGTCGCGACCCGCGGTGCGGACGAGCCGGTCGGCGCGGCGCCGGTGGTCGTCGTGATCCCGTCCGACGACCCGGGCGGCGCGTCGGTGGACGCCGGCCCGAGGGTCGGGATCGGCCAGCCCTCCGGCGCGGCCTTCGCCCCGCCGCGGGACCCGGTGGTCGGCGCCAGCGGCGAGCCGTCGCCGCCGGTGCCCGGGGCGAGGGTGGAGCCCGTGCCGGTCGCGGTGGCCTCGCCCGGCAGGTCCGCGGTCGTCGGGGCGCCCGAGGCGGACGGCGGGTCGGAGCTGCTCGGGCCGAGCATCGGGATCGGCCAGCCCTCGGGCGCGACGGCGGGCACGGCGGCCGTGGGGGTCTGCCCGCCGGCCCCGCCACGCTTCTTCGCTCCGTCGTCGGCCTTCTTCGGCGGCTCGACCTTCGGCACCTCGACCTTCGGCACCTCGACCTTCGGCACCTCGACCTTCGGCACCTCGACCTTCGGCACCTCGGCCTTCGGCACCTCGGCCTTCGGACCGGTCCCGGCGCCGTCGGCCTTGGGCTCGTCCGCCTTCTTCGAAGGCTGCTCCTTCGGCGTGTCGGCCTTCGGCGCCTGCTCCGCCGGCTTGTCCGCCTTCGGCTCGTCCGCCTTCGGCTCGTCGGCCTTCGGGGAGTCGCCCTTCCGCGCGGCACCGCCGCCGTCACCCGGGGGCAGGACGCCACCGAGCACCCGGCCCGGGAGGTCCTGGACCCGTGGCGGATCGGCGAGCGTCGGGCCCGCGGGAGCAGGCGGACCCGACGCGCCGCCGCTGGGCGGGACGATCGGGGCGAGCGGCGCGGCGGGCTCCGCCGGCTCGGCGCGGGGGGCGGGAACCGCGGGGGACGCCGCCGAGGCCCCGGGCACGATCGGCGCGAGGGGCGGCTCCCAGCCCGACGGGGTGCTCGACGCGGGCGCGGGTGCACTGCCGAGGGCGCGGGCTCCGGGCAGCGGGATCGGGGTCAGCGGTGGGGCGAGTGCGTCGTCGGAGTCCGGGGCGGCGGCTCCGGGGTCGGCGGGCGCGGCACCGGCCGCCAGGCCGCCCGGGGCGGCGGGGCCGGGCGATGCCCCCAGGTCGGCACCCGGCGCACTCGAGCCGGCTGCCGGGCCCTGGCCGTACCCCGTCCCGGCGCCGTCACCGGACCCGCCATAGCCCGATCCCCCGGGGCCCGTTCCCCCGGGGCCCGATCCACCGGGGCCCGAACCGGAGCCCGGGTCGGCACCGGACGGGTCGGGCGGGGCGTCTTCGGTGTCGCTGGCGAGCGCGCGCGACGTCCCCGTGCCGCCGGCCTGCTCGGCCGGCCCGACGGGCGCGATCACGGTGCGGCCGACGCCGAGCGCCGCCGCGAGGATCGCCACCGCGAACAGACCCGTGACCGCGACGCTGCGGGCCGACCAGCGCGGCCACCTCCGCGGGCGGCGATCCGTGCCCCATCCGTTCAGGGAGCCCGAAGGCATACCTGTCCCACTCTCTCCCCGACCTGCCACCTCCGGCCCCACCGAACCGGAGATCCGGGAGGTTACGCGTCCGATGTGTCTCAAGTCAGTCGTTTCGGGTTTCTCGCCGACCTCACGGGGCACGATGGATGCCGTGGGTGCACCGCGGGCCGTGCCGTTGCCCGAACGTGTCATCGAACCGCCGCCCGGCTCCGACGATCGGGTGACCATCAGTCCCCGGTTGGAGCTGGACCTCGGCGTCGTCGCGCGTGCGCACCGCGCGTTCCGTGACGCCCTGCCCGAGGCCGAGGTCGCCTACGCCGTCAAGGCGAATCCGCACCCGGAGGTCCTCGCGCTGCTCGCCGAGCAGGGCGCGAGCGTCGACCTCGCGAGCATCGGCGAGCTCGACGCGTGCCTGCTCGCCGGCGTCCCGCCCGCCCGCATGAGCTGGGGCAACCCGGTGAAGAAGGCCGCCGACGTCCGCGCCGCCGTCGCGGCCGGGGTGCGCCGCTTCACCACCGACGCCTCCGCCGACGTCGACCTCCTCGCCCGCCTCGCCCCGGGCGCCGCGATCACCGTGCGGCTCGGCGCCGACGACACCGGCTCGGCCACCCCCTTCGCCGGCAAGTTCGGGGTGGCGCCCGACGAGGCCGCCGCGCTGCTGATCCGCGCCCGCGACGCGGGGCTGCGCCCGCACGGACTCGGCTTCCACCCGGGCTCGCAGCAGACCGATCCGGACGCCTGGCGTCGGGGCATCGTCGCGGCGGCGCGGGCGGTGGAACGGTTCGGCCAACCGGTCCCGGAGCTCAACGTGGGCGGCGGGTTCCCGACGGGGCACGGTACCGGTCCGGTCCCCGACCTCGCCACGTGCGCCGCCGCGATCCGCGGTGCCCTGGCCACCCATGCCGAGGTGCCCGGCGTCGGGAGCTGGCGGCCGTCCCTGGTCGCGGAGCCGGGGCGCGCGCTCGTCGCCGACGCCGGCGTGCTCGTGTCCGAGGTCGTGCTGGTCACCGAGCGCGCGGGCCGCCGATGGGTCTACCTCGACGTCGGGCGCTACCAGGGCCTCGCCGAGACCGAGGGCGAGATGATCGTCTACCGGCTCCGCACCCCCGGGCACCCGCCCGACGCGCCCCGCGGCCCCGTCGTGCTCGCCGGCCCGACGTGCGACGGGGACGACGTCCTGTACCGCCACGCCGACGTGCGGCTGGCCCTCGACCTGGCCGCCGGCGACGTCGTCGAGATCCTCGGCGCGGGCGCCTACACCGCCAGCTACGCCTCGGTTGGCTTCAACGGCCTCCCGCCGCTGCCCACCGTGATCCGTCGCGCCACCCACGAGACCCCTGAGGAGACCGCTTGACCAGTCCGGCCCCCTGCCCCTCCCCCACGAGCCCCTCTTCTGCGGGTGATGCGCCGTCGGGCTCGTTCGCCGGACGCCACGTGCTCGCCGAACTGCGCGGCGTCTCGCCCACGCTGCTCGCCGACGACGCCGCCGTGGCCCGGGCGCTGCGGACCGCACTCGACGACGGCGGGGCGTCCACCCTCGACGTCGTGACCCATCGGTTCGAGCCGCAGGGCACGACGGTCCTCGCGCTGCTCGCCGAGTCGCACGCCTCGGTGCACGCCTATCCGGAGGCCGGAGCCGCCTTCGTCGACGTGTTCACCTGCGGGGAGCACGCCGACCCGGAGCGGATCGTCGAGGTCCTGGGCCGCGAGGTCGGCGCGATCGAGGTCCGGGCACAGATCGTCGCGCGCGGGGCCGGGCTGGCACCCGACGTCGTCGGGCAGCGCGAGGTCGACGAGCCGCTCGCCGAGGGGATGCGGCGACGGTGGCGGATCGACGAGGTGCTCTGGCGTGGGCGGACCGCGTGGCAGGACATGATCGTTGCCCGGACGGCGCAGGGGATCGGGCTCTTCTGCGACGGTGAGCGGCAGTCCACCGAGGCGACCCAGCTGACCTACCACGAGGCGCTCGCGGTGCCACCGCTGCTGCTCGCGGACGCGGTGGAGCGGGTGCTGGTCGTCGGCTCGAGCGAGGGCGTGGTCTCCCAGCTGGCCGTCGCCGCCGGGGCGTCGCACGTGGACCACGTCGACATCGACGCCGAGTGCGTGCGCCGGTGCGCGGAGCTGCTCCCCTACGGCTACTCGCCGGCGGAGCTCGACGCCGCCGAGGCCGGCTCCGGGCCGGTGCAGGTGCACTACGCCGACGGGTGGCAGTTCCTCGCCGACGCGGCGGAGCGCGGTGACCGCTACGACGTCGTGATCGTCGATCTGCCCGACGAGCCCGTCGAGGTCGACGACCCGGCCCAGCACGCGCGGCTCTACGGCACCCCGTTCCTGCAGCGGTGCGCCGCGGTCCTCGCGCCCGGGGGCGTGGTGTGCTCCCAGGCCGGCTGCCCGACGATGTGGCGCAACGACACGCTGGTGCGGATGGTCGGGCGGTTCGAGGAGGTGTTCGGCACGGTGCTGCCCTACTGCTCGGACGAGCACGAGTGGGCCTACCTGACGGGACGGCGTGCCCCGGTGCCCGATCCGGTCGGTTTGGCGACGTCGCGGCTGTCCCGGTTCGCGTCGCTGACCTCGATCGACGGGCCGGCCCTGCTCCGTGGCTCGATCCTGCCGTTCGCGCTGCGCGCTCGTGCGTGCGTTCCCGTGCCTGAGGGCGACAGCAACACAGCACGCCGATAGGACACGCACACCCGACGGCGTCTGATCATGGTTGCGTGATCACCGGCACCTGGAGGGGTCGGCGCGGACTCCGACCCCTCCTGGTGCCCGCTCGACTCTCCGTGAACCGCCCCCGGGGCGGGGCTCGCTCATCTACCGTCGGCCGACCGAGCGAGGAGGAGCTGGTGGCCGACGGATTCGTGGTGCGG
>JAICLN010000215.1 GCA_025925615.1 Actinomycetospora sp.
CCGCGACTACGACCTGATCCTCGACGGCACCGACCACTTCGCCACGCGCTACCTGGTGAACGACGCCGCCGTGCTGCTGGGCAAGCCCTACGTCTGGGGCTCGATCTTCCGCTTCGAGGGCCAGGTCTCGGTCTTCTGGGAGGACGCCCCGAACGGCCAGGGCCTCAACTACCGGCACCTCTACCCCGAGCCCCCGCCGCCGGGCATGGTCCCGTCGTGCGCCGAGGGCGGCGTGCTGGGCGTGCTGTGCGCCTCGATCGGCTCGATCATGGTCACCGAGGCGATCAAGCTGATCACGGGCATCGGCGACACCCTGCTCGGCCGGCTGATGGTCTACGACGCCCTGGACATGGAGTACCGCCAGGTCAAGATCCGTCGGGACCCGAACGCCACCGAGGTCACCGAGCTGATCGACTACGAGGCGTTCTGCGGCGTGGTCTCCGACGAGGCGCAGTCCGCGGCGGCCGGGCACACGATCACCCCGGTCGAGCTCAAGGAGAAGATCGACGCGGGCGACAAGTTCGAGCTGATCGACGTCCGCGAGCCCCACGAGTGGGAGATCGTCCGCATCCCGGGCGCGAAGCTCATCCCGAAGGACAAGATCCTCTCGGGCGAGGCGTTCGCGGAGATCCCCCAGGACCGCCAGACGATCCTCTACTGCAAGTCGGGCGTCCGGTCGGCCGAGGCGCTCTCCGCGCTGCAGCACGCCGGCTTCTCGAACGCCGTGCACGTGGGCGGGGGCGTGACCGGCTGGGCCCAGCAGGTCGACACCTCCCTGCCGACGTACTGAGGGGCGTCGCGGTTCCTCCGCTCTGACCCGCAGTGAGCCGAGTGGACCCTCACGACTGTCGTACCGGCCGTGAGGGTCCACTCGGCCTTCGTCATGCCCGACCGCGGACGTCGAGTGGACCCCCGCGGCTGCCGCCGCAACCCTCCGCGTCCACTCGATGCCGCGACCGAGCCACGTGCGCGGAGTGCGACCTCGGTGACCGTGCTCACCGCGGTGTATCCGGCCACCCCCGGATGCGACGCAGCGCGACGGAGCGGCGCGGAGTCGCCCCGAGAAGCGACGGAGCGTGACGAATCGGACGCCACCGACGGCTGAACCTCGCGACCCTGGTGTCACACTGAGGACACGATCGCCCTACGCGGCGGTCACGACCGCGAGGGGTGGGACGTGGCGCGACGCCGTGATGCGACCCGTCCCCAGCGGTCCTGGGGCACATGGATCGTCACGACCGTCCTCGTCGTGCTGATCGCGACCGTCCTCGCCGTCACCGGCCTCGTGAACGCCTCGATCGGCAACGACGCCGTCCCCCACGAGCAGGGCGACAGCTCGGCGGTCCCCACGGACGTCGCCCACGGCGGCACGTTCGTCGACGGCCGGACCGACCCCGCCCGCTCCTCCGCGATCCCGCCCCGCACCGTGGCGCTGACCTTCGACGACGGCCCGGACCCGACCTGGACCCCGCAGATCCTCGCCGTCCTCGCGAAGCACCGCGTGCCGGGGACGTTCTTCGTCGTCGGCTCGCTCGCCGTGCGCCACCCCGAGCTGCTGCGCGACATCCGGGCCTCCGGCAGCGAGATCGGCATCCACACCTTCACCCACGTCGATCTCTCGGAGGTCCCGGACTGGCGCCTCGAGCGCGAGCTCGGCGAGACCCAGCTCGCGATCGCCGGGGCGACCGGCGAGACGACCTACCTCGTGCGGCCCCCCTTCTCCTCGACCGTCGACGCCATCGACGACCGCGCCTACGCCGCGCTCCTCGCCTCCGGCCGCGACGGCTACGTCAACGTCTTCACCGACGTCGACGGCGAGGACTGGCAGCGCCCCGGCGTCGACGCGATCGTCCGCAACGCCACCCCGCGCGACGGCGCGGGCGCGACGGTGCTGCTCCACGACGCCGGCGGGGACCGCTCGGAGACCGTCGCCGCACTCGACCGCCTCATCCCGGAGCTCCAGGCCCGCGGCTACCGGTTCGCCACCGCGACCGACGCGGTCGGGGCGCCCACGGCCGCCGCCCCGGCGCCGCAGCGGGACCGCGTGGTCGGCGGCGGCCTCGTCACCACGGTCGACCTCGCCACCGGCGCGGTGCGCTTCCTGGAGGGCCTGCTCATCGCGGTGGGCGCCGTCGTCGTCCTGCGCCTGCTGCTCACGCTCGTCGTCGCCCGCCGCCACGCCCGACGTCGTCGGGACCCGTCGTTCTCGTGGGGACCGGAGGTCCGCGACCCGGTCTCGGTGATCGTCCCGGCCTACAACGAGACCGAGAACATCGAGGCCACCCTGCGCTCGATCCTCGCGAACGACCACCCGCTGGAGATCGTGGTCGTCGACGACGGGTCCAGCGACGGCACGGCGGAGCTGGTCGAGTCGCTGGCGCTGCCCGCGGTCCGGGTCATCCGCCAGCCCAACAGCGGCAAGCCGATCGCGCTCAACACCGGCGTCGCCCGCGCCCAGCACGACCTAGTGATCATGATGGACGGCGACACCGTCTTCCAGCCCGACACCGTGGGCCGGCTCGTGGCGCCGTTCGCGGACCCGGCGATCGGGGCGGTCGCGGGCAACGTCAAGGTCGCGAACCGCACTGCGCTGATCCCGCGCCTGCAGCACATCGAGTACGTCGTCGGGTTCGGCATCGACCGGCGCGTGCAGGACACACTGCAGGCGATCACGACGATCCCCGGCGCGGCCGGCGCGTTCCGGCGCCAGGCGGTCCTCGACGTCGGGGGCCTGTCGCTGGACACCCTCGCCGAGGACACCGACCTCACGATCGCGCTGGGCCGCGAGGGCTGGCGCGTGGTCTACGAGGAGCGCGCGATCGCCTGGACCGAGGCGCCGACCACGCTCACGCAGCTGTGGCGGCAGCGCTACCGGTGGACCTACGGGACGATGCAGGCGGTCTGGAAGCACCGCCGGTCGCTGCGCGAGCGGGGCGCGTCGCGGCGCACCGGGTGGCTCGGGCTCGGGCACATCGCCGTCTTCCAGGTGCTGTTCCCGCTGGCCGCGCCCCTGGTCGACATCTTCTTCGTCTACGGCCTGGTCTTCGGCGACCCGGCGACGACGCTCGTGCTCTGGGGCTCGATGCTGCTGGTCCAGACCGCGTCCGCGGCGTACGCCTTCCGGCTCGACGGCGAGCCCGCGGGGCCGCTCTGGGTCGCCCCGGTGCAGCAGCTGCTCTACCGGCCGCTGATGTACGCGGTGCTGGTGCGCTCGCTGCTCTCGGCGGTCACCGGGGGCCGGGTGCGCTGGCAGCGGATGCAGCGGCTCGGAGCGCTCCGGGCGCTGATGCCGGGGCCCGCTCCTGCCCCCTCCGATGCAAGCGAAGGGTCGTCGCTTGCATCCAGTGCCAGGAAAGCCCCGTCGTCGAGCGGGACGACGACGGGTACTGCGGCTCCGGCCACACGGTTCGAGGCCACCCGGGTGGAGGCGACCGCGGCCGTGCCCGAGCCCGGGCGTTCGCGCTGGCTGGACGTCCTGCGCGCCCTCGCCGTGCTGCAGCTCATCGCCTACCACGCCCTGGGTTGGGGCTGGCTGTCCTTCGTGTTCCCCGCGGTGGGCGTGGCCTTCGCGCTCGCCGGCTCGCTGATGCTGCGCTCGCTGGGGCGCGCCGAGGCCGTGGACGTCATCGGGCGCCGGCTGCGGCGGGTGCTTCCGCCGTTCTGGCTGTTCGGGCTCGTCGTCGTCCCGGTCATGCTCTGGCACGGGTTCGGCGACGACCCGGTGCCCGAGGCCGCGCAGTGGCTGTTCTGGGTGCTGCCGGTGCTCGACCCGCCCGGGAGCGCGTGGGCGTCCGACGCGACCGTCGTGCTCGCCTTCCTCCGCACCTACCTGTGGCTGGTGCTGCTCACGCCGCTGCTCCTCGCCGCGTGGCGTCGGCGCCCGGCGGTGGCGATCGCGGTGCCCCTGGGCATCGTCGTCGTCGATTCCCTTCTCGGTGGCGGGGTGCGCGAGTTCGGTGCCGTCGGGTCGGCGCTCGTCGACGCGTCGGTGTTCGCGGGCTGCTGGATGGTCGGGTTCGCCCACCGCGACGGCAGCCTGCGCCGCCTCGCTGCGGGCTGGACGGTGCCCATCGGCGGGGTCGCGATCGCCGGCGGGGTCGCGTGGGCGGTCCTGCACCCGGCCGGCGAGGACGGGATCGACCTCAACGACATCCCGCTGGGCGAGGCCCTGGTGTCGCTGGGCGTGGTGCTGCTCGTGCTCCGCTGCGCCCCGCGCCTGGCCTGGGTCGACCGCGTCCCCGGCCTCGGCCGGCTGATCACGGTGATCAACGCCCGCGTGCTGACGATCTACCTCTGGCACAACGTCGCGATCGCCCTCGCCGTGCCGCTCGACGCCCGGCTGGGGTGGCCGTCGACCGGTGCCCTCATCGGCACCTCGTTGGTCCTGACGACGGCGTTCGCGCTCGGCCTCGGGTGGATCGAGGACCTCGCCGCCGGACGACACCCCGCCCTGCTGCCCGGGCCCGACCAGCGCCCGCTGCGCCGCCGCGACTCGCGCCGTCCCGCGCCGGCGCCCCCGGTGATCGGCGACGGCGGGCTGGCCCTGCCCGCGCAGACCGAGGAGAGCCCGCTCGCGGCGCTCAACGCGCTGCGCCCCGCGTCGGACTTCCGGCGCGATCCGCGGTTCGCGGCGCCGGCACCCGTCGCGGCCCGGGGGACGGTCAGCCCCGTCGCGACCCGCTCGCTGCCACCCGGCCCGGCACGTCCGGGCTCGCCTGCGCGGCCACCCGGCACGGTGCCGCCGGGGACGGTGCCCCCGAACACGGTGCCCCCGGGCACGGTGCCGTCGGCGTCCGTCCGGGCGGCCCCGTCCGATCCGCTCGCCCGGGTGCCCGATGCGCGGCGGACCGGCCCCACGTCGCACCCGGGAACCCCGGTCCCCGCGCCGCCCGCTCCCGCCCACGCGCACCACTCCGCCGACGACGAGGACGCGATCACCGGCGTCGTGGGTCGCGCCCCCACCGGGCGCCGGCGGCGGCTGATGTCGTTCGGCGAGGACGAGCCGGTGACCGACACGGACACCGGCCGGGTGGGCGCGGGTCGGCACGCCTCCCGCCCGGACGGTGACGGGCCGTCGGGAGGGCGCGGCTCCCACCGGACCGAGCGCGAGACCCCGTCCGGCCACGACCCGAGCACCCCGAGCCGGCACCGCCGCTGAGCCGCGCCGTCACGTCTCGACGAAGGGCACTGGGCGCAGGTCCGCGGGCGGTCGGGCCTGCCCTGTGTGCTCCTGATCAACTGGCTCGGGGGTCAGCGCACGACGCGGTACCAGTGCGGGGTGTCGTCCGCGATCGACTCGAGACGGACCGGCGCCGCCCCGGGACGGCCCGGGAAGAGCCGCGTCCCGTCGCCGAGCAGGACGGGGACGACGAGGACGAACACCTCGTCGAGGAGTCCCGCGGCGAGGCACTGCGAGGCCACGTCCGCGCCGAGGATCGTCACCGACCTCTCGCCCGCCGCCGCCCGGGCCGCGTCGACGGCGGAGGTCAGGTCCGTCGCGAAGGTGAGGCCGGGTGGGGCGGTCGGCGGCGGGCGGTGGGTGAGGACGACCGCGGGCCCGTCGTACTGTCCGCCGAAGGCCCCCTCGGCGTCGGTGCCGCGGTTCGGGTCGTCGCCGTCGTGGGTCCGTCGCCCGACGAGGAGCGCGCCGACGTCGGCCAGCAGCCGCTCGGCGGCCGGGTTCGGGGCGCCGGCGAACTCGGCCAGCCAGCTCATGTCCCCGCCCGGGCCGGCGAGGTAGCCGTCGAGCGAGACGGCCGCGGAGTAGATCAGGCGTGCCACGAGGGCCTCCTCGGATCGGGTTCGTCCGTCAGGCCGGGGTGAACGCGTAGCGGCTGCCGACCGCGCCGGGCACGAACGCGTCCCCGAGCTCCTGGGCCAGGCGCATCTGGGCGCGCCACCCCGTGCAGTGGGCGGGGACGAGGACGTCGGGCGCGAGGTCGACCAGCGCCGCGACCGTCGGCTCGATGATCTGCTCGAAGCCCGGCCCTGTCAGGTGCAGCCCGCCGAGGAGGGCGTGCAGGCGGTCGGCGCCGGTGAGCCGCATCGCGTGCCGCGCGATGTTGACCGCCCCGGCGTGCCCGCACCCGGTGAGCACGACGAGCCCGCGGTCGCGGACATTCACCACGAGCGCCTGGTCGTCGACGATCCACGGGTCCGGGCGCCAGGCCTCGTCCACGAACGCCTCGTGGAAGGCCATGCCCTGCTCGAACTCCGTCGTCCGGTCGACCTCCCCGGTGACGAGCACGCTGCCGTCGAGCAGGAACGAGGGCTCGCGGCGCTCCACGAGCTCGATGCCGTCGCCCGTGAGCGCGGCCCGGTCGAGCAGGGGCATCACGAACGGCTCGCCCCCGGGCGGGGCGAGCCGGCGGCGGGTGAACGCGACCGGGTGCAGGACGAGCGGGCTCGGCGCCCGGCCCAGCCAGCGCTCCAGCCCCGGGAAGCCGCCGGTGTGGTCGACGTGACCGTGCGAGAGGACCACGGCGCCGATGTCGGACGGGTCGACCCCGAGACGGCGGCCGTTGGTCGCCATGCCGTCGAGGGAGACGCCGGTGTCGAAGAGCAGCGTGTGGTCGTGCCCGCCCGTCGTGACGGTGACCAGTGCGGAGAACCCGTGCTCGGCCACCAGCCCCGCGCGCGTCGTGCGGTCGACGTACTGGGCGGCGTCGACGAGCTCGCCGTTGCCGAGGCGGGCGCGGGTCGCGACGCCGGTGTTCGCCAGCAGTGCGTCGAAGGAGTTGTCGACGAGCACCGTGATCCGCAGGGCGTCGACCGGCTCGAGGGCGATCGGATCGACGGCCGCTCCGGCGGCGGGGCGCGGTGCGGCGAACGCGACGGCGGCGGGGTCGGTCCCGGTCTCGGTGCACACGGTTCCGAATCGTCGCACCCCCGCGCGCCGTGATCGAGACTCGTGGGGACCCGTGCACGAGGGCGCGGGGGCATCGATGGGCGAGTGCGGGGTACGGGTGGTGCGATGAGGCCGGACTCCGGGAGACCCGGGACGTCCGGGCGACCGGAGGGAGAGTTCGACGCGATGCCGGTGGAGGCGTTCGACGAGGTCTCCTCGCTCGCCGCCGAGATCGCCGAGGCGCCGCTCGCCCTGGTCTGTGAGGTGGGTGGCGGTCGCGCCGTCTGGCGGGGCGTCGCCGGAGCCCACGCGGTCGACGCCCCGGGACTCGAGACCCCGGTGATGGACAGCGTCTGCGCTCTGGTCGTCGACGCCGACGGACCCGTCGTCGTCGCCCACACCGCGGCCGACGTCGCGTCGGCCGGCCGCGGCGTCGTCG
>JAICLN010000381.1 GCA_025925615.1 Actinomycetospora sp.
ACGCGGACACCGGCGCCGTCCGCGGCCGCACCCCGCTCCCCGGCTTCGTGCGCCACCTCCAGCTCGCCGGGCCGGGCGGTCCGGTGCTCGTGCCGGTGGAGAGCGCCAACGCCCTCGTGCGGGTGACGCTGCCGGGCGGGCAGGCCGCGCCGCCGCTGTTCGTCGGCTCCGTGCCGCACGACGCCACGCAGGACCCCAACGGCACCGTCATCACCGCGGACGAGCTCGGCGGGACGGTCTCGGCGGTGCGCGGGAACCAGGTCGTCAAGGTGTTCACCGACGCCGTGCAGCCGGCGGGCGTGGCCCCCGTCGGGAATCTCGTCGGGCTCATCGACGTGCGCAAGAACACGCTGACGACCTACGACGTCGCCTCGCTGCACATCGTCGGCGAGGCGCCCGCGGGCGCGGGCCCGACCCATCTCGTGGCCGACCGCCACGGCCGGATGATCGCCACCGACACCCGCGGGAACCAGGTGCTGGTCTTCCAGCCGAACCCCACCGGTCCGCCGACCCAGGTCGGGGCGATCCCGCAGCCCGGTGGGCCGTACGGGATCACCTACGACCCGGTGCGCGACCGGGTCTACGTCGCCTCGTCGGGCACCAACGAGGTGATCGGCTACGACATGACGAACCCGCAGCCCCGCGAGGTCGCGCGCTTCCCGACGGTCCAGAACCCGTACACGCTCGGCGTCGACCCGACCAGCGGCAAGCTCTTCGTGGCCGGGGTCAGCGGCGGGGTGATCCAGGTGATCCAGCCCTGAGGCCCGCCAGGAGGACCGCGACGAGACGCCGGGCGTCGTAGCGCTCGTCGTCCTCCGCGCCGGCGCAGAGGCCCCCGACGCCCCGCATGAGCTCGTAGCCGCTCAGGTCGTCGCGGACCTCGCCGGCGGCCGCCGCGGCGCTCAGCAGCTCGTCGCACACCGGGACGAGCCGCTCGAGGAAATAGGCGTGGAGGGCCTCGAACCGGCTGCCGTCGCCGTGCAGGGCCCCGGCGAGCCCGTGCTTGGTGACCAGGAAGTCGACGAAGCCGTCGATCCACCGCACGAGGGCGTCGTAGGGCGAGGCGGTCTCGGCGCGACAGGTCGGGCCCGCCTCGACGCACGCCTCGACCTGGTGGCGGTAGACGGCGACGACGAGGTCCGCGCGCGTCGGGAAGTGGCGGTAGACGGTGCCCACGCCGACGCCCGCGCGGACCGCGATGTCGCGCACCGGAGCCTCGACGCCGACGGCGACGAAGGCTGCCGCGGCCGCATCCAGCAGGGCCTCCTCGTTGCGTCGGGCGTCCGCGCGACGCCGGGGCACATCCGTCGTCACGTCGACCTCCCCGTGCGTTGCTAGGCGGAACAAGGTTCCGTATCGTCGGCGGAACCACGTTCCGTCTCTTCAGCATGCCAGAGGTCCCGCCATGACGACCCGCCCGAGCTTCGGGATCGCGACCGCCCCCCAACAGGTCGACTACGCCGACGTCCTGCGTGTCTGGCGCGAGGCCGACACCGTGCCCGAGATCGAGCACGCCTGGCTCTTCGACCACCTGCTGCCGATCGGCGGCCCCATCGACGGGCCGATCTTCGAGGGCTGGACGCTGCTCTCGGCCCTCGCCGCCCAGACCTCCCGGCTGCGCCTCGGGCTGCTCGTCACCAGCAACCGGATCCGCCCGCCGGCCCTGCTGGCCAAGATCGCCACGACCGTGGACATCGTGTCCGGCGGCCGGCTCGAGTTCGGCATCGGCGCGGGCTCGCGTCCGAGCATCCCGTGGGCGCGTCGCGAGTACGAGGCCCACGGCCTGCCCTACGCGGACTTCTCGGATTCGGTCGGCGCCCTCGACGAGGCCTGCACCGTGATCAAGCGACTGTGGACCGAGGACGAGCCGTTCGACTTCGCGGGCTCCCACGTGCAGCTCACCGGCGCGTTCGGCAACCCGAAGCCGGTCCAGCGGCCGCACCCGCCGATCCTCGTCGGGGGCCGGGCGGGCTCGACGCTGCGGGTGGTCGCGAGGCACGCCGACCGCTGGAACATCCCCGGCGGCGACCTCGACGACGCCCGGTCACGCAGCGCCCTGCTCGACCGCTACTGCGCCGAGATCGGCCGCGACCCCGCGACAATCACCCGGTCGATGACGCTTCCTGTCCAGTACGACGATCCCGCCGTCACCCGCGCGGCCGCGAGGGCTGCCATCGAAGCCGGGTTCACCCACCTCGTGCT
>JAICLN010000331.1 GCA_025925615.1 Actinomycetospora sp.
CCGGTACTACCTCGAGAACCCCGACGCCCCGCTGCCGGACCAGCAGGACCCGGCCCTCGTCGAGTTCATCGAGGCCGTCGTCCCCGCGGGCGCCTCCGCGTCCCGCGACACCGGCAAGGTCGCGAAGTTCGCCGTGGGCGACCGGGTCACCGTCGTCGCCGACGCCCCGCGCGGACACACCCGCAAGGCCGCCTACGTCCGCGGCAAGACCGGGGTCATCGAGCTCGCCCACGGCGAGATGATCTACCCCGACTCGGCGGGCAACAGCCAGGGCGAGGCCCCGGAACACGTCTACACCGTGCTCTTCACCAACGAGGAACTCTGGGGCGCCGAGGCGGCCGAGCCCAACGGCTCGGTCACCTTCGACGTCTGGGAGCCCTACATCGTCCCTGCCGCCACCGAGGAGAGTGCCGCATGACCGTGCCCCACACCGTCGCCGCCGCCGCGACGCCGGAGCACCAGGCCGAGGTCGCCGCCCGCGTCAAGGCGGTCGAGTCGATCATGATCGAGAAGGGCCTGATGTCGACCGAGGCGGTCGACCGGATCGCCGAGATCTACGAGAACGAGGTCGGCCCGCAGCTCGGGGCGAAGGTCGTCGCGAAGGCCTGGACCGACCCGGAGTTCAAGGCGCGGCTGCTCGAGAACGCCACCGCCGCGTGCGCCGAGCTCGGCATCGGCGGGCTGCAGGGCGAGGAGATGGTCGCCGTCGAGGACACCGACGCCGTCCACCACGTCATCGTCTGCACACTGTGCTCCTGCTACCCCTGGCCGGTCCTCGGACTGCCCCCGAACTGGTACAAGCAGCCGGCCTACCGGGCGCGCATCGTCCGCGAGCCCCGCAAGGTGCTCCGCGAGGAGTTCGGCTACGACGTCCCCGACACCACCGAGGTCCGGGTGTGGGACTCCAGCTCCGAGCTGCGCTACTGGGTGCTCCCGCAGCGTCCCGCCGGCACCGAGGGCTGGTCCGCCGAGCAGCTCGAGGCCCTGGTCACCCGCGACTCGATGGTGGGCGTCGGCGCCCCGAAGTCCGCATGAGCGCGCCGACTCCGCCGATCCGGGAGGCGACCGAGCTCGGCGAGGCCCGACGGCGCGTGCAGGACCTGGTCTACGGGCTGCCCGGCGGTGACGGCGAGGCCTCGTTCCGCGAGCCCTGGGAGCTCCGCGCCTTCGCGCTCGCCGTCGCGGCCTACCACGCGGGGCAGTACGAGTGGTCGGAGTTCCAGCTCTCGCTCATCGAGTCCATCCGGCGCTGGGAGGCCGACGGGGCCGAGGAGGACGCGCAACCCTGGAGCTACTACGAGCACTGGCTGACGGCGCTCGAGACCGTGCTCGCCGGGAGCGGCCTGCTCTCCGAGGCCACCCTCGACGACCGGACGAAGGCGGTGCTGGCCACGCCCCGCAACGCCGACCACCACGAAGCGCACCGCGAGCCGGTCGCGATCGATCCGGCTCTCGCCTGACCGCCCGACGCCACGAGCCCCGTCCCCCGGGCCGGGGCTCGTGGCGCGTCACGGACTCGTTCGACCGGCCGATCGTGGACGTCACCTCACGTGCGGGCCCGCTCGCCCCCGACGCCGTCTCACCGGCCGTCCACGTCCAGGCCCAGCTCGACGAGCGGCACGGCGACGACGAGCTCCTCGTCGGTCAGACCGGGCCGACCGATCAGCCGCGCGATCACCGGCTTGAGCAGCCGCCAGGTCATCGGACGCTCGGTCCGGTAGGCCTGGAAATGCTCGCGTGCCTCGGCCTGGTCGATCGGCCGTGCCGTCCCCGCCACGGCGCGCTTCCGCCCGACCCACACGCGCACGCGTGGGTCCTTCCGCACGTTGCGGTACCAGTCGGCCGTCTCGCCCATCCCGGCGGCGATGACGTAGCGATCCCCGGGCAGTCGGCGCACGACCTCGAGCACGACGAACCGGGGAAGGCCGCTGCGGCGCCCGGTGTGCTGGAGCATCAGCACGCGCTCACCGAGGAGCCGGCCGCACCCCGCGTCGTAGAGGCGGATCGGAGCGCGCGCCAGGGTCCGCGCCACACGAGCACCGACGCCGGCCGCCACGGGTCGACGCTACCCATCGGGGCAAGACGCGACCCGTTCCTCAGGGGTGCTGGTCCGCTGGCGCGGCCTGTCGGGATCGAACCGACTACCTACGCTCGACGAGGACGCATCCGGACCGACGCCGGCGGCCACGAGCCGCCGACAGGCCGAACCCGGCGATTCCCGTAGCGGTCGCTGCGGCCGTCGCTGCTACGAACCCGCGCGCCAGGAGCTGTGCGGTGGACGCGCGGGGCGAGGAGATGGCGTCCTCGGGTCGCCGCGTGGACGGTCCCTCGGGGCCGTATCGCCGGGCGAGGGCGAGGACCTGGGCGAGGTGGAGCGGACGTCGCTCGGTCAGGTCGCCGATCTGGCTGCGGCAGCTGAACCCGTCGGCGAGCAGGACCGTGTCGTCGGCGGCGGCCCGGACCTCCGGGAGGATCACTCGCTCCGCGCAGGCCACCGACACGTCGTACTTGTCGCCGGCTTCGTAGCCGAAGCTGCCGGCCATGCCGCAGCAGCCCGAGTCCGGTCGGGTCACCTCGAGTCCGGCGGTGGCCATCACCCGGTGGTCGGCCTCGTGACCGATCACCGCGTGCTGATGGCAGTGGTGCTGCAGCAGCGCGGGCCGGTCGAGCCGCGGCGGTGTCCAGCCCTCGGTGGCGTCGAGCAGCTCCGCGAGGGTGTGGCTCTGCACCGAGAGCCGCTGGGCGTCGCCGTCGCCGGGGAAGAGCTCGGTGAGCTCATCCCGGAAGACCGCCAGGCAGCTGGGTTCGAGCCCGACGAGCGGGACGCCGCGGGCGATCGGGTCGACGAGGTCGTCGAGGATCAGCCGCAGCCACCGCTTGGCGGTGGGCAGCATGCCGTAGTCGTAGAGCGGACGCCCGCAGCACAGCGGACGGCGAGGGATCGTCACCCGATAACTGGCGTCCTCGAGCACCTCCACCGCCGCGATCGCGACCTCGGGCTCGAAATGGTCGGTGAAGGTATCGGGCCAGAGGAGGATCTCGCGCCCGTCCGTTCGGCTCGGATGTGTCGCGAACCAGGACCGGAACGTCCGCGCGGCGAAGGACGGGGCCGCCCGGCGGGTGTCGACGCCCGCGACCTTCCGGGCCAGCGTGCCGATCCCGGGCGCGCCCATCATTGCGTTGGCCAGGCCCGGCGCCAGCGAGCCGAACCGGGCCCACACCGGGATCAGCCCGATCGCGTACGCGGCACGTGGCCTCAACCGGCCCTCGTAGTAGTGGGCCAGGAACTCGCCCTTGTAGGTGGCCATGTCGACGTCCACCGGACAGTCACTCTTGCAGCCCTTGCACGCCAGACACAGGTCGAGCGCGTGCTTGACGTCGTCGTTGCGCCACATCCGCCGCTCGGCCCGCTTCCCGGCCGCGGGGTCGACGCCCGAGGACATTCCGCGGAACCCGCTCATCATCTCCAGCAGCAGCCGGGACCGACCGCGGGTGGAGTGCTCCTCCTCCCGGGTGACCATGAAGCTCGGGCACATCACCCCGCCTTCGGTGTGGCGGCACACCCCGACACCGAAGCAGCGGTTGACCGCGCCGGCGAAGCCACCGTGGTCGTTCGGGTAGGCGAAATGGGTCTCGACGTCGCGGGGGCGGAAGTCGGTACCCTCGCGCAGGTTGGTCTCGGGTGGGTAGGGATCGACGACCTTGCCCGGGTTCATCGCGCCGTCCGGGTCGAAGACGGCCTTGAACTCGGCGAACGCCCGCACCAGCTCCGGGCCGAACGTCTTCTCCAGCTGGTTGGCCCGCAGCTGCCCGTCGCCGTGCTCGCCGGAGAGCGCTCCGCCGTACTCCGCGACCAGGTCGCCGGCCGCGTCGAGGAACTCTCGGAAGTCGCTGATCTCCTCGGTGGTGTCCAGCTTCAGGTCGAGACGGTTGTGCATGCAGCCCTGACCGAAGTGCCCGAACACGGTGGCCCGATAGCCGTACCGCTCGGCGAGCTCGAGGTACTCACGCAGGTAGCCGCCGAGGTCCTCGGGGGCGACCGCGGCGTCCTCCCACCCGGCCAGGCCCGCGTGGACGCCGGGAATCCGCGAGAACTCGATCGCGCTGCGGCGCACCTCCCACACCTCC
>JAICLN010000367.1 GCA_025925615.1 Actinomycetospora sp.
CCTCGCCGATCAGCACCACCCGCCCGGGGAAGCCGTCCTCGCGGAGGGCCTGCGCGGCCTTCGCCCCGGCCAGACCCGCTCCGACGATCATCATCGTCTCGTCGTCGTTCGCCATCGATCGATCCCTTCCGCGGGCTGTGCTGGGTCAGTGCGCTCCCGCGCGGTCGGCGAGAGCGAAGAACTCCTGGCGCGACCGGGCGTCGTCGCGCAGGACGCCGCGCACCGCCGAGGTCACGGTGTCGGCCCCGCGGGCCTGGGCGCCGCGCACCGTCATGCACGAGTGCTCGGCCTCGATCACCACGCCGACGCCCTTCGGCTCCAGGTGATCGGCGAGCCAGTCGGCGACCTGGACGGTCAGGCGCTCCTGGACCTGCGGCCGGCACGCGAAGTGCTCGACGATCCGCGCGAGCTTCGACAGCCCCAAAATGCGGCTCCCAGGGAGATAGCCGACGTGGGCCACGCCGACGAACGGCAGCAGGTGGTGCTCGCACACCGAGCGCACCGGGATGCGCCGGGCGAGCACGAGCTCGTCGTAGCCCTCCTCGTTGGGGAACGTCGTGAGCTCGAACTCGCGCGCGCTGAACAGCTCGGCGTACGCCCGGGCGACGCGCTGCGGGGTCCGTTGCAGGCCGGTCGTCGTCGTGTCGAGCCCCAGGGCCCGCATGAGCTCGCCCGCCGCCCGCTCCGCCGCCGCCAGGTCCACCTCGGCCGTCGGCGGGACCACGCGCAACGCCCGCCGGGCGTCGAGCGCCGAGGTCTGGGCCCACGCCGACGGGTAGTCGTTCGTCCCACTGGTCACGACGTCCTCCGCCTCTTTGAGGAAACGAAGTTTGGTCTTATCGGCGGGGCTGGTCAAGGGGCCCGGCCGTTGAACCGGGGACGAGTTGGTTGGACCCAGGACCGTTGGCCGTGCCGAGGAGGCGGAGACGGTCGTACGCTCCCGGGGTGGACCCTGAACCGCCAACCGCGCCGCCGCCTTCGTCCGTCGCGCTGCCGACGACGCCCGCGGTGGCCGCCGTCGCGGCGCTGGGCGACCCATCGCGTCGGCGGATGTACGAGTTCGTGCGGGAGTCGGCACGTCCGGTGAGCCGTGACCAGGCCGCGGCGGCGGTGGGCATCTCCCGCAAGCTGGCGGCCTTCCACCTCGACAAGCTCGTCGAGGTGGGGCTCCTGGACGCCGAGATCGCCGGCCCGGGGGAGATCCGTCGGGTCGGGCGCCGGCCCAAGGTCTACCGGGCCGGGCACGCCGACGTCCGGGTCGCGATCCCGGCCCGGAGCCCCGACCTGCTCGTCGGCATCCTCCTCGAGGCGCTCGAACCGACCGGCCCGGCGGACACGGTGGCTGCGGTGGCCCGCCGTCGAGGTCTCGCACTGGGGGCGGCCGAGCGAGACCGCACGCGCCCGGGCCGCTACGGGGTCGAACGGGGCCTGACCGCCGCGGCGTCGGTGCTGACGGCGCTCGGCTTCGAGCCCCGGCGCGAGACCCCCACCTCCCTGACGCTGGGCAACTGCCCGTTCCAGCCGCACGCCGCCGCCACGCCCGAGCTGGTCTGCACCCTCAACCACGCCCTGGTCAGCGGGGTGCTGGCCGGTCTCGAGGTGGACACCGTCGACGCGACGCTGGCCCCGCAGCCGGGGAAGTGCTGCGTGCGCCTCTCGGGCTGACCGCCGCG
Source organism: Actinomycetospora sp. (assembly GCA_025925615.1). Taxonomy (GTDB): domain Bacteria; phylum Actinomycetota; class Actinomycetes; order Mycobacteriales; family Pseudonocardiaceae; genus Actinomycetospora. The sequence continues at coordinate 1,674 of JAICLN010000367.1, forward strand.
AGCCGGCTGGAGAACGAGTTCCTCGCCGGTGTCGCCGACCTGGTCGGCGAGCCCGATGCCCCCGCTACGGCGCGCTGGTGATGGCGAGCGCGCACCGGCGCAGTCGCGACGCGAACTCGCCCCGCTCCCCGCTGCCCGCGGCCACCCGTCATCCCCCCGGTCGGTAGGCGTCCCGGAAGGCCGGGACGGCGTCCGCGCCGCGCACGGCGTCGGGACTGATCACCTCCTCGACCGGGCGGCCCCGGAGCACCTGCTTGATCGGGCGCTCGAGCTTCTCGCCGGTCAGCGTGCGCGGCACCGCGGGCACGGCTGCGATCAGGTCGGGCACGTGCCGCGGCGACAGGTTGCGCCGCAGCCCGCGGGCGATCCGGGCGCGCAGGTCGTCGTCCAGCTCGACGTCGGGGGCGAGCTCGACGAACAGCAGCAGCTCGCCGGACCCGCCCTCGTCGTCCTCCAGGTGCACGACCAGCGAGTCGGCCACCTCGGGCATGTCCTCGACGACGTCGTAGAACTCGGCGGTGCCCAGCCGCACGCCGCCCCGGTTCAGCGTCGCGTCGGACCGGCCGGAGATCACACAGCTGCCGCGGTCGGTGAAGCGCACCCAGTCCCCGTGGCGCCAGACGCCTGGGAACTCAGAGAAGTACGTGTCGCGGTAGCGCTCGCCGTCGGGGTCGTTCCAGAACCCGACCGGCATCGAGGGCATCGGGGCCCGCACGACGAGCTCCCCGAGCTGCTCGACGACCGAGTTGCCGTCCTCGTCGAACGCCGCGACGTCGTGCCCGACCCCGGGACCGGACATCTCGCCGCGGTACACCGGCTGCCACGTCCCGCCCCCGACGAAGCCGCTGCACACGTCCGTGCCGCCACTGAACGGGTTGAGGATCAGGTCCGGCCCCAGGTGCTCGTACACCCAGTCGAACGCCTCCGGCGGCAGCGGCGCCCCGGTGGTCCCGAGCTGGCGCAGCTCCGGCCAGCGCGGCGGGACGACGCCCTCCTTGCGGCAGGCGGTGAGGTAGCCGGGGCTCGCGCCCAGCAGCGCGACGCCGGTCTCGGCCGCGAGCCGCCACTGCGCCTCCAGGTCCGGCCACAGCGGGTTCCCGTCCAGCAGCACGACGGCACCGCGGTGCAGCAGGACCGAGATCGTGATGTTCCACATCGCCCAGGCCGTGGTGGTGAACCACAGCGTCCGCTCGCCCGGGTGGATGTCGAAGTGCAGGCCGAACAGCCGCAGGTGCTCGAGCAGGATGCCGCCGTGGCCGTGGACGATCGCCTTCGGCAGCCCGGTCGTGCCCGAGGAGAACAGCACGTACAGCGGGTGGTCGAACGGGACGTCGACGAACTCCAGCGGCCCCGGCTCGGCGAGCAGATCGTCCCAGGTCATGGCGTCGGGCACCGGGTGCGGCCCGTAGTCCAGGCCGACGACGTGGCGCACGGTCGGCAGCCCCGCACGGATCGTCGCCAGCTCGTCGCGCTGGTCGATCTCCTTGTCGCCGTACCGGTACGAGGCGACGGCGAGCAGCAC
>JAICLN010000082.1 GCA_025925615.1 Actinomycetospora sp.
ATGGGGTCGAGCAGCCCGGTGTAGGTGGCCGGGTTGCTGCGCCGCGAACCGCGGATCGGGGTCTGGTCGACGGCCACGACACCTTCGCGCCCGGCCACCGACCCGTGGATCAGAGAGCTCTTGCCAGAGCCGGCGACACCGGTGACGACGACGAGCACGCCGAGCGGGATGTCGACGTCCACGCCCTGCAGGTTGTGGGTGTCCGCGCCACGTACCTCGAGGGCTCCCGACGGCGTCCGCAGGCTCGGCTTCAGCGTCGCGCGGTCGTCGAGGTGGCGGCCGGTGATCGTCCCACTGGCCCGGAGGCCGTCGACCGTGCCCTCGAACCGGATCGTCCCGCCGTCGCTGCCCGCGCCGGGCCCGAGGTCGACGACGTGGTCGGCGATCGCGATCGTCTCCGGCTTGTGCTCGACGACGAGCACGGTGTTGCCCTTGTCGCGCAGCGCCAGGAGCAGGCCGTTCATGCGGGCGATGTCGTGGGGGTGCAGACCGATCGTGGGCTCGTCGAACACGTAGGTGACGTCGGTGAGCGAGGACCCGAGGTGGCCGACCATCTTCACGCGCTGGGCCTCGCCGCCGGAGAGCGTGCCCGCCGGCCGCTCCAGCGAGAGGTAGCCGAGCCCGATCTCGACGAACGAGTCGAGCGTCTCCCGCAGCGTCGCGAGCAGCGGGGCGACCCCCTCGATGGTCGAGCTCCGCTCCCCTCTCGGCGTGCTCCCCTCGATGTCTCCGGCGGGCTCGTCCACACCCCGGACCCAGGCGGCGAGGTCGCTGATCTGCATCGCGGACGCCTCCGCGATGTTGACCCCGCCGATCCGCGACGAGCGCGCGGCCTCCGTCAGGCGGGTCCCGCCGCAGTCGGGGCAGGTCGCGAACACGACGGCCCGGTCGACGAACGCCCGGATGTGCGGCTGGAGCGAGTCGACGTCCTTGGACAGCATCGAGCGCTGCATCCGCGGGACGAGGCCCTCGTAGGTGAGGTTGATGCCCTCGACCTTGATCTTGGTCGGCTCGCGGTAGAGCAGGTCGTTCAGTTCCCGCTTCGTGTACTTCTTGATCGGCTTCTGCGGATCGAAGTAGCCGGAGCCCTTGAAGATGCGGCCGTACCAGCCGTCCATGCTGTAGCCGGGGATCGTGATGGCGCCCTCGTCGAGCGACCGGTCCGCGTCGTAGACCGCGGTCAGGTCGATGTCGGACACCGATCCGCGGCCCTCGCACCGGGGGCACATCCCGCCGGTGATGCTGAACTCGCGGCGCTCCTTGACCTGCCGACCGCCCTTCTCCAGCGTGACCGCGCCCGCGCCGCTGATGGACGCGACGTTGAAGGAGAACGCCTGGGGCGAGCCGATGTGCGGCTCCCCGAGCCGGCTGAAGAGGATCCGCAGCTTCGCGCCCGCATCGGTGGCGGTGCCGACGGTCGAGCGCGGGTCGCCGCCCATCCGCTCCTGCCCGACGATGATCGCCGTGGTCAGGCCGTCGAGGAGGTCGACGTCGGGCCGGGCCATCGTCGGCATGAAGCCCTGGACGAAGGTGCTGTAGGTCTCGTTGATCAGCCGCTGGGACTCGGCAGCGATCGTCGAGAACACCAGCGAGCTCTTGCCCGAGCCGGAGACCCCGGTGAACACGGTCAGCCGGCGCTTCGGGAGCTCGACGCTGACGTCCCGCAGGTTGTTCTCCCGCGCGCCGAGCACGCGGATGAGGTCGTGCCCGTCGGCGGCGTGCTGCCCGCTCGTCGGGGCGTCCGTCGTCCCCGCGCCCGTCCTCCCGGGGCCCGTCCTCCCCGCACCCGTCCTCCCCGCACCAACGTTCGCCGCCGTGCTCATCGCGTCCCCATCCGCTCGATCCGCCCCTCGCCGACCAGTATGTCGGGGTCGGTCGCTCGTCCCGATCCGCCGATCACGCCAGGAGCCCGGCGCGGTGCGGTGCTTCTCGGTTCCTGATCAGATCCTTGACGGGGGGACGTGATCCACCCAGGCTCGTGGTGGTCAGAGGGTGCGATGGGGCGGGACACGGCGAGGGGCGGAGTCGGGCTTGCTGACCAAGAACCGGATCGGGAACGCCCTCGCGGTCGCGGCGGCCGTCGTCGGGCTCGTGCTGGTGTTCACCGGCGCGGGGCACGGCGACGACAAGGACGACGCCCCGGCCGCTCCCCCGGCGAGCAGCGAGGTCGTCCCCGCGCCCGCCGTACCGGGGCAGGTCCAGGCGCCGGCGCAGACCCAGGCACCGGGCGGCGCCCAGACCCAGGCACCGGCGGCCCCGCCGACGAAGGACGACGACGGGGACGACGACGGCTGAGGCGGCATCACCGTTCGGGCGGGAACGACATCTGCGGGTGGTGCGGCACCTCGGGTGACGACGTGTCGAGGGGCACCGAGGTCGACCGGACCAGGCCCAACTGCGTCGTCTGGCGCGGGAGGACGGCGTCGAGGAGCCAGTCCGTGGCCGTGCGCAGCCGGTTGCCGGGCATCGACAGCAGGTGGTAACCGCGGGTGATCGCCTTCGCGGGCAAGCCGGACAGGTGCAGGTGCAGGGGGTTCGCGGCGGCGTCGGTGCTGCCGAGGTCGACGAGGAATCCGAGGTCCCGGTGCTCGTAGCGACGGACCCGGCCGCGCCCGAGCGACGCGGCGACGTTGCGCCCCGCGAGCGTGCCCTGGCGTTCGGCGTGCTGGGCGGTCATCGCGGTGAAGCGGCCGGGCTTCGCCGGGTCGGGGACGGCCGCCGCGTCGCCGCAGGCGAACACCTCGGGATGCCCGGGCACGGTCAGGGTCCGGTCGACCACGAGGCGTCCCTCGGCGAGTTCGAGCCCGACGCTCTCGATCAGCGGGTCGGGCCGGACGCCGACGCACCACACCAGGGTGCGCGTCGGCACCTCCTCACCGCTGTGCAACCGGATCCCGTCCGCGGTCACCTCCTCCACCGTCTCGCCGGTGTGGACCTCGACGCCGCGCTCGCGGAGGACCCGGTCGGCGGTGGCGCCGAGGTGCGGGTCGAGACCGGAGAGGACCTTCCCCCGGCTGACCAGCAGCCAGCGCACCGCGTCCTCCCCCAGGCCGGCGCTCCGGGCCAGCTCCCGGGTGAACAGCTGACCCTGCGCGGTCACCTCGGTGCCGGTGTAGCCCGCGCCGACGACGACGAAGGTGCACCGGGCCCGGCGCTCCTCGGGATCGTGGGTCCCGGCCGCGAGCTCGATCTGGCGGATCAGGTGATCGCGCATGTAGAGCGCCTCGGGGATGCCGCGGAAGCCGTGGGCGAACTCGCTGAGCCCGGGGATCGGCATCAGCTTGTGGACGCTGCCCACGGCCAGCACGAGGCGGTCGTAGGTCGTCGTGTGGTGTCGGCCCTCCGGGTCCATCCAGCGCACGCTGCGACGGGAGAGGTCGAGCTCGTCGACCTCGCCCTGCACATGCTCCACCGTGGACGGCAGCGTGCCGGCCAGCGACACCGAGATGCGCCGGGGTTCCAGGACCCCGCTCGCGACCTCGGGCAGCAGCGGCAGGTAGAGGAAGTAGTTGGTCGGGCTGACCAGCACGATCTCCACCGTGTCGGCCAGCGCCCGGGCCAGCGACCGGACCGCGTTGTAGCCGGCGAACCCGCTGCCCACGACGACAACCCGGGGACGGGACCCCGTCCCCGCACCCGTCCCGACTCCCGGCTCCGCGTACGTCATGAGCCACGTTTCCCCCGCGTGCGCCGGCCACGAAACGGCGACCGCGACGATCCGGGCGATGGTGAAGCCGTCGAGACTCGCCGCGCTCGGGGTCGACGTCCCAGGTGGAGGCGCTCTCGCGCGACCAGAACGCCCGCCCGGTCGACGTGGTCGGCTTCCGCCCAGGACGCGAACCACATCCCGCACGCTAGGCAGTTGATCTTGCTGAGCGCGCCCAGGCGGTGCCGCGCTCGGCAAGATCAATTGCCTAGTGCGGCCCCAGCCAGGGCGCCACCCGCGCCGCCGCGTCCTCGAGATGCCCCCGTTCCGCTCTGGTACGTCGGGTCGGTCGACTACGGCCGTTGCATCGCCCGCGTGCTTGTCTAGGGCTGCAGATGCTCGAGGAACCAGTCGCGGGCCGGGACCATCGAGGCGTCGAAGCCCTTGACGTAGGCGTCGAAGTGGCCGCCGGGCAGGATCACCAGCTTCTTGGGCTCGCGGGCCTTATGGTATACCGCGAGGGTGAGCTCGGTCGGGGTCAGCACGTCGTCCTCGGCGACCAGGACCAGCAGCGGCGTCGGGCTGATCCGCTCGATGGTGCTCTCGGGGTTGTACTCGGAGAGCATCTCGACCGAGCGCAGCGTGATCTCGTTGCGCCACGAGGGAGCGCGGTCCTGGTGGGTCTCGGTGAACCACTTCCACGAGTCGGGCGTGGGCATCGCGACCGGGCCGAGGGGGTCCTCGGACACGGCGGGCACCATGCCCGGCGCCTCGCCGCGGAAGCGGGCGTCGCGATCGGCGTCGAACATCTCGCGGAAGCCGCCGATGAAGTCCGACCGCACCAGCGAGCGGATGTTCTCGTAGCCGTTGACGAGCGGGACCTGCGCGACGACGGCCTTCACGCGCCGGTCGATCGCGCCGCGAAGTCAGGACTCCGTCGCGAGGTCCGAGGTCGTTCACCCCCGGGGCAGGCTCGGCACCTCACCCTCGTACTGCAGACCCCGTTCCACCTGCCCGCGCGCCAGGAACGGCAGCAGCGCCTCGTAGTAGCCCTGGACCCGGATCGCGCCGTCGCCGACGGTCCACTCCTCCCCCTCGCGGGCGACGATGTGCAGCCCCGGGCTGTCGGGGTGCCCCTGCAGCCGGTCCACACAGACCTCGATGGCGTCCAGGACCGCGTCGGGGTCGGCCTCGTGCCAGGTCCAGGTGGTGTCCAGGTCGTCGTGGTGGACGATCACCTCGGTCGTGCGCCGCGCCGGCAGCGAGAACACCGAGATCTCGGCGCCGGACAGGGTCGGCACCGACTCCACCGCCACGCCGCCCGTCAGCGCCCGGACCGCCTCCAGGAGCCGCGCATCGGCCCGCGAGAGGGCGGCGACCAGCTCGGCGGCGGGCAGCCCGGCGGTCGCCTCGATGGCGGCATCCCGCTCCTCCCGCGACCCGTAGGCCGGGGTCTCCTCACCGGTGACGGCCCACCTGGCGAGGTTCGTCAGGGCGTCCGCCCCGCCGGCCAGGTGGGCGATCACGTGCGCCCTGGTCCACCCCTCGCACCTCGTCGGCCGGTCGAGCTCGGCCGCGGACAGGCTGGTCACGGTGGCCATCAGCATCGCCGACTCGCGCTGCATCACGCCGATGTCGCCGGCCAGGCTCCGGAGGGTCTTCACCACGGTGGCATCGTTCCACGACGCGGGACTCCGGGCGCCCGTCGAAAGGGGGCGGCCGTGGATGACAGCCGGGTCGGGGTGCGGGCAGGGTGCCGGCCGTGATCGAGGATCCGACTGCGCTGTACCGGGTGCGCGATGGCGCCTACGCCGCCGACCTCCTGATCGCCGCGGTGGCGGAGTTCGATCTCTTCTCCTGGCTCGATCGCCACGGGCCGGTGACGGCCGACGAGCTGTGTGCCGCGATGGGGTGGGCCGCGCGGCCGGCCGACGTGCTGTTGACACTCGCCGCCGCACACCGGCTGATCGACCGCGACCTGGTCGACCAGGACCGGGTCTCGGCGACGGAGCTCGCGCGACAACACCTGGTCGGCGGGTCCCGCTACGACCTGCGCGCCTACTACTCCTCGCTCCGGGAGCGTCCTGCCGTGGGCGAATTCGTCCAGATCCTGCGCACCGACGCGCCGGCGGCGTGGGCGAGCGCCTCGACCCGTGACGCCGCCGGGGACTGGTCGGGACGTCTGGACGACGTCGAGTTCGCTCGTCGGATCACCGCGGCGATGGACGCGCGAGGGGCGTTCCTCGGACCAGCGCTGTCCGAGGTGGTCGTGGACCTCGACGGGGTGCGGCTGCTCGACATCGGTGGCAGCTCGGGCAGCTACGCGGCCGCGCTGATCGAGGGGCGTCCGCAGATGTCGGCGGCGGTCTTCGAGCGCAGCCCGGTCGATCGGGCGGCACGGACCCTGCTCGAGGAGCGGGGCCTCGACCGGCGGATCGAGGTCATCGCCGGCGACATGTTCAGCGACCCGCTGCCCGGGGGGTTCGACACCCACCTGTTCTCCCAGGTGCTCCACGACTGGGACCGGGACCGCGTCGAGGCGCTGGTGGAAGCGTCCTTCGCCGCGCTCGAACCCGGCGGCCGGCTGCTCGACCACGACACCCACGTCGACGAGGCGAAGACCGGTCCTCTGCCGGTCGCGGAGTACTCGGCCCTGTTGATGCACTCGACGCCGGGCAAGTGCTGGTCGATCGGCGAGCTCACCGAGATCGTCCGCGCCGCCGGATTCGTCGACATCGAGCACCGCACCAGCGCCGCCGACCGGGGAGTGCTGATCGCCCGCAAGCCGGGCTAGCCGACGCCACTCGGGCCGATCTCCCCGCCGGCGACCGGCCGTGTCGCCGGATGGTCGAGCAGGAGATCGAGGGCGCGCGCGAGGACCTGCGCGCGGGTGCGGCCGTCGTGATCGGCAGCCAGGAAGTGTTCGCCGACCGCCACGCAGAAGGCGATCAGGCTGCGCGCCTCCACCTCGTCCGGGTCGGCGCAGAAGATCCCGATCATGTCACGGAGCAGCGCCATGCGGCGGTTGTCCACCCGGCGCAGCCGCTCGGCGACGGCATCGTCGCGACGGGCCCAGTCGCGGACCGCGAGGTCGATCGGCCGCAGCCGATCGTCGGAGAACGTCAGGGCACCCGCTCGGTGGATCCTGGCGCGCGGATCGCCGCCCTCGCGCTCGACGCGGGCGATCACCTCGTCGGTGCTCTCCCGCTCCCACGTGTCCAGCATCGCCGTGAGCAGCGACTCGCGACCGGAGAAGGATCCGTAGAACCCGCCCTTGGTGACCCCGAGGCGCTTGGCCAGCACCTCCACCCGCACCGCATCGGGCCCTCCGGCCGCCAGGGCCCGCAGCCCCTCCTCCACCCAATCTTCCCGCAGGGTCCGCACCGCCGCCACGCTCGTCTCCGTCCAGGTCTATACGGCACCGTATATATCTGCCTATCCTGCCCTTGTACGGAACCGTATACAGGAGGGCGTCATGTGGGACAGGACGACCGGGCTTCTCCGGAGTGGTGACCGTCCGATCGATGCCGTGGTGGGTACACGGGACGCTCCGGCGGAGGTGATCTCGTCGACCTCGCTCGGATCGGTCGACTACCTCGACCTGTTCACGACGCCCACCAGCGCCACGGCGACCCCCGAGGCGTGGGCCCGGGCGATGTTCGGTGACGAGCCGAGCCTCGGGGAACGGCTGATCTGGCGGGTGCTGCTCGGCCTGCGGCTCGCCGACGCATGGTCGCCGGAGACGGTGGCGGGGTGGACGATCTCCGGGCGCACCCCGGAGTGGATCCGGCTCGAGACGCGGTCCCGGCTCCTGTCCGCGAACCTGGTCGTGCACGTCGGGGCGGAGACCGTCGGCCTCGCCACCTTCCTGCGCTACGACCGGCCGGCCGGGCGCTGGCTCTGGACGCCCGCGTCCGCGGTCCACCGCCTCCTGGTGCCCGGCGTCCTGCGCACAGCCGAGAAGGTCGTCCGGCGCCGCGCGCTCCGCGCGACGGGCGGAGAGCGAGCTACCGACGCCGGCGGCGGGTGAGGACGCCCGCGACGATCAGCACGATCCCGTCCGCGGCGATGGCCAGGCACCAGCCCGCGAGGACGTCGCTCGGGTAGTGCACCGCCACGACGAGCCGCGAGCCCGTGACCGCCACGACGACGAGCAGCGCGATCACGGCCAGGACGACCCGCCCGCGGATCGGCCCGACGAGCACGACGACGAGCAGCAGCACGCCCGCCGACCAGAGCGCGTGGCCGGAGGGGAACGACAGTCCGTGCGCCGCCATGGCGTGCCACGCCACCGGCGGACGCGGCCGGGCGACGATCGCCTTCACCCCGTTGTCGAACACCCCGAGCAGCGCGATCGCGCCCGCGCTGACCACGACCGGCGTCCAGGACCTCGACCGCCACCCGAGCACGCCGGCGACCACCGCCAGGCCCGCGATCACCACGGCCGGCTGCCCGACCGTGCTGACCACGACCGCCGTCGCCACCAGACCGGCGGGACGGACCGCCACGATCCACTGGTCGACCACCGGATCGACCGCCGCGAGCAGGGACCCGGTCACCACCCCGACCCACAGCACGGCGAGCAGCACGACGGCGAGCGCCACCACCGCGGCCGTCGCGGCGGGCCGGGGCAGGACGACGGCGGGTGGGGCCGGATCGTCGGTGGTGACGACATCGGGTCGGCTCACGACGGGACAGCCTCCGGGAACGTCGATGTGGTGCCGATGAGGGCGTGGATCAGTTCGCGGCCGAGGCCCCCACCAGTTCGCGCGGGGTAGGCACCGGGGCGGGCAGGATCGGCCCGGGCGGACCCCGGTGCGTGTCGACGGCCCGCATCAGCGCCCGGTGCGCCGGCCGTTCCACCCAGCGGGTCAACGCCGCCCCGAGCAGCAGCGCCTGGACCAGCATCGCCACCGTCTGGACGCCCGGCCCGGCGCCGAACCACTCCTGCAACCGAAACATGAGCACGTAGCCCAGGGTCTGGTGGACGAGGTACACACCGAACGAGATCCCGGCGAGCCACCGGGCGACCCGGGCGACCGCGCGGGGCGGTTCGATCCCGACCCCTCCCAGCCGGGCGGCGAGCAGCAGCGCGACGATCCCGAGGGCGACCCCGAGGACCGACCAGGGATCGGTGACGAGCCCCGCGGTGGGCGACCACCAGCCGTTCTGGACGACGTGGGCGGCGACGCATCCGCCGAGCAGCGCGACACCGTGCCCCCACCGCAGGCGCCCCGTGCTGACCATGAAGGCCGCGACGCCGGCCACGAACAGGTGCCAGCGGTAGAGCCCGAGCCCGTCGACGACCGAGTCGTAGAGCCCGCCCGCGCCCTGGGCCAGCGGCCACTGCGCCAGCGGGACCAGCACCGCCGCCCACAGCAGCATCCTCAAGGGGCGGCCGCGTCCGAACCGGGTGTGTCGCAGCCAGGGGGCGAGGGTGAACGCGGCCAGCTGCACGGGCAGCGTCCAGTACGAGCCGTCGACGTAGTCCCAGTGGTGGAAGCCGTTCCAGTTCCAGAGCATCGCGAGGTTGGCGGCCAGGTCGCCGAGGCCCACGCGGTACATGCCGGCCGGGGCGAACCAGTCGAGAGCGAGGGTCGCGGCGAGGGTCCCGACGACGAAGCCGGGCAGGATGCGGGCGATGCGCGAGAACCACCACCGGGCGCTCGCCCGGGCGGGGTCGGTGAGCGAGCTCGCCACCAGGTGCGCCGAGAGCACCAGCAGCAGGCTCGCCCCGATCTGGTGGGCGAACACGAATCCGCGCGCGACGAACTGCGGGTAGGTCCGCGGTCCGATGAAGGTCGGGTGGTAGAGCACGACCATCAGCAGGGCGGCGACCCGCACCAGGTCGAGCCACGGGTTGCGGCGGCCGGTCACGGCGCACCGACCCGGGTCGCGGCCCAGTGCTGCAGGATCGACGACGCCGCCTGGGCGCCGAGGGAGCCGTCGACGACGTCGAAGGCGTGGTCGGCGAAGGGGATCGTGACCAGGGTGGCGTCGACCCCCGTGGCCCGCGCCGCGGCGACGAAGCGCTGCAGCCCGGGCAGCGGCACCAGACTGTCGCGCCCGGCGCCGAGCACCAGGGTCGGCGGCGCCTGTGGCGTCAGCGCGGCGGTGCCCGAGATCGCCCGGTACCGCTCGGGGACCTGGGCGGGGCTGCCCCCGGTGTAGGTGGTGGCGAGCCACTGGGCGTCGAACTGGGGCACCGGCGAGCGGGCACCGTGGGTGAACCCGTCGACGAGGTCGACCGCGGGGTACTCGACGGCCACGGCGCGGGGCACCGGGACGGGCGTCCCGCACGACGAGGCCTGGGTGCCCGAGACGGCGTGGTCGGCCACCGACACCGCGAGCTGGCCACCGGCGGAGTCGCCGCCGAGGACGATCCGGGCGGGATCACCCCCGAGCGAGGGGGCGGCCGCGGCGACCCGGCCCACCCCGCACGCCACCTCGGGTCCGGCGCGGTCCCAGGTCGGGCGCCCGGGTGCGTCGAGGCCGTACTCGACGCTGACGACCAGCCAGCCCCGCTCCGCCCACCGGGACAGCGCCGCGGCCTGCCCGAGGTCGGAGCCCCCGACCCACCCGCCGCCGTGGACCCACACCAGCACCGGCGCTGCGGCCGGCCGCACCGCGGCGGTGTCGGCGACCGGGCCCGGCGTCGGGGTGGACGACTTGCTCCCCGCACCGGGACGCCAGATCGACAGGTGCAGGGGGACGCCCGCGGCGCTCGTCGTGAAGACCGGGCGCAGGTCGGGCGGCCGCGGGTCCCGGTGGCGAAGGCCGATGGCGTGCAGCGGGTCGATCGCGCCGCCGGCGCGCACGGTCGTCGTGACCACCTCCCCGACGGGCACCGCGATCGCCACCAAGGCAGCGACCTGGAGGAGCACCACTGCTCCCCCGACGAACGCCCACCCGCGGCGGTCCCGCAGCCCGGCGAGGAGCCACACGGCGAGCACGACCGCGGCGAGCGCGACGATGCTGATCACGGGGCCCCACACGGGGACGAGCAGCGGAACCGGTGGCAGCCGGTGGACGGGTGTGCGGCCGGGGCGCCAGGCGTCGTCGCCGAGGAGCAGGACCAGCCCGCCGACACCGGTCAGGACGACGAGCGCGAGGCCGTTTCCGAGGTGGTCCGCGGTCGGCGTCCTCCCCTTCCCGCCCCTCAGCACGGCGAGACGGACGCCGGCGCGGAGTCCGGCGCCCGGCGCGCCAGGAGACGGACCGCCTGGTGGACCGCGGCGGTGCCGAGGCGCCAGACGACGATCCCGAGGACGAGCCCGAGGACGACGAGCACGGTGGGCGGGACCCCGACGAGCTGGAGCGGAAGCAGGGCGAAATGGGTCAGGTAGATGCCCAGCGATGCCCCCGCGACGGCGGTGACCGGCCCGACGAGCGCCCGGGGCACCGGGACGCGGTCGACGAGGAGCAGGACGAGCACCCCGCCGAGCACGATCGCGGCGTGCAGGTACCCGGCGCCGAAGAACAGGGGCACCAGCACGGCCGCGACGATCACGGTGATCACCCGCTGCTGAATCGTCACCGCGCGGTGCAGCATCCAGCCGAGGACGAAGAACCACATCACGAGGTGGGTGCTGTAGAGGTCCGGGGTCACCGTGGGGTCGTAGCTGGGGAGCAACCGCAGGGCGAGCGACGCGGCCAGCGCGATCGCCGGCAGGGCGAACCGGTGCCGGCGCTCGAACCGGCGGACGGCGGGCACGGCGAACAACGCGGCCATCACCGCGAGGATCTGGACCAGGGAGTCGACGAACCAGTAGCCCTGGACCAGGGGGTGGAACACCGACCCGAGCAGGAGCGCGTCGGCGTAGTGCACCGAGTCGGTCATGGTGGCGCGCAGCAGGATCCACAGCGAGCTGGGCACGGCGATCAGGGCGGCCGAGCGCAGGATCCGCCCGGGCAGGCTCGTCGCCGGGCCGTCGCCGCGGGTGAGCAGGAACCGGGAGAAGGTCCAGCCGGCGATCGCGAGCAGGAGGTGGGCGCCCCCGAGCCAGTTCCACAGGTGGTCGTGCTCGCCGACGACGAGCACGATCGCCAGCGCGCGCAGCACGACGACGGCCTCGAGCCGCGCCCAGCGCGACGGCGTCGCCGTCCCCCGGGCGGCCAGCTCGCCGAGCGGCACGGTGTCCCAGTGCTCGGGCAGCGCTCCGAGGGCGCGCTCGAGATCGGCGGACACCCCGACGTAGGTGAG
>JAICLN010000252.1 GCA_025925615.1 Actinomycetospora sp.
ACGCTCGTCTCGCCCAGGGAGGGCAGGACCTGCTCGATGTAGCGCAGGAACGTCGGGTTGGGCCCGACGACGAGGACGCCGCGCTTCGCGAGCTGCCGGCGGTGGGTGTAGAGCAGGTAGGCCGCGCGGTGCAGCGCCACCGCGGTCTTGCCGGTGCCGGGCCCGCCCTCGACGACGAGCACGCCGTTGACGCCGGACCGGATGATGCGGTCCTGCTCGGACTGGATCGTCGCGACGATGTCGCCCATGCGCCCGGTGCGCCCGGAGGTCAGCGCCGCGAGCAGCGTCGCCTCCCCGGTGAGGCCGCCGCGCTGCGAGCCGTCGTGCTTGGCCGCGGCCGCCGCCGCCTCGGCGAGGTCGAGGATCTCGTCGTCGACGGCGAGGACCCTGCGGCTGCGGGTGCGCAGGTGGCGGCGCCGGCGGATGCCGTCCGGGTTGGCCGCCGTCGCGGTGTAGTACGGCCGGGCCACGGGCGCGCGCCAGTCGATGAGCAGCGGCTCGTAGTCGTGCTCCTCGTCGAGCAGGCCGAGGCGGCCGATGTAGGCGACCGGCTGGTCGAAGCCCGGCGTGTCCGGGTCGGCGGCGTCCGCCGACCCCGCGGGGAGCACCGCGTCGGGCTCGATGTCGAGCCGCCCGAAGCAGAGCCCCTCCTCGACCGCCGAGAGCGTGGCGAGCTGCTCGGAGTACATCGCCGCGGCGGCGTCGCGCTCGGAGACCGCCTGCGGGGTGCCGGTGGTCTCGTCGCGCAGCACCCGCGCGAGGAGATCGGCGGTCTCCTTGCGGCGGGCGTCGAGGCGCCCGTAGAGCATCGTGACGTAGGGCTGCTCCACCGAGACCGGGTCACCGGGCCGGGGGGCTTCGTCCCGCGCCGGCTCGACGTCGGCCGCGGCGGGACTCGCGGAGTGGGACAAGGACGACCTTCGTTCGCTGTCGTGCGTGCCGGGGGTTCTCCAGACTAACCGTCGGCTCCGAGGAGTCCGGCCCTCCAGCCCGTCCGCGCGGGGTCAGGCGGGCCGGTGGTGGTGGATCCCCGCGGCGTCGGTCTCGCGCAGCACGCGGCCCTGGGCGGTGAGGACCTCGAGGTGGGCGTCGGTCTCCAGGACCGCCAGCATCCGGTGGAACGGCTCCAGGTCCGCGAGCCCCTTCTCCCGGCGGGTCCAGCTCAGGGCGGCCGCGGCGTCGGCCGCGGTCGCCGCACCCGCCGTCGTGACCCGCTCGATCTCGTCGAGGCGCCCGGCGTGGTGGTCCAGCAGCTCGTCGACCCGCGCGTGGACGCTCGGTCGCACCGGACCGTGGGCCGGCAGCAGCCGCCGGTCCGGCCGGTCACGCATCCGGGCGAGCGAGGTCAGGAACCGGGTCAGCGCGCCCGGGCGGGCGTCGGGCTCGAAGCCGATCGAGGGCGTGATGTGGGGGAGCACGTGGTCGCCCGCGAAGAGCAGGCCCGACACGGCCCCGGTGTCCCCCGCGTCCGGCCCGGTGTCGAACACCAGGTGACCGCGGGTGTGGCCCGGGGTCTCGACGGCCTCGAGGACGCGATCCCCGACGGTGACGCGCTCGCCGTCGGCCAGCCACCGGTCGGGCAGGGCGTAGTCCGCCATCTCCTCGTCCGGCACGGAGCTCGGGAGGAGGGCGGCGAGCTCGTCGGCGAGCGCGGCCGCCCCGGCGGCCCGCAGGGCCTGCTGCTGGGCGGCCATGGGGCGTGGGCGGCGCGCCATCTCCTCGAGCGAGTCACGCTCCCCCGCGCCGAGGGCCACCCGCGCCCCGGTCTCGCGGCGCAGCGCCGCGGCCTGGGTGTAGTGGTCGCGGTGCATGTGCGTGACCAGGAAGCGGTCGATGTCGGGCAGGACCGCCCCGAGCCCGTGCAGGGCCTGGACGAGCAGCTCGCGGGCGATGGTGAGGGTCCACCCGCCGTCGACGAGCGTCAGCCGGTCGCCGTCGCGCAGCACGTAGACGTTGACCGCGCGCAGGGCGTCGGAGGGGAGCGGCAGAGGCACCCGGAGCACGTCGGGAGCGACGGTCTCCGGCTCGGGGCGGCTCCAGGCGTGGCGGTCGTCGGCGTCGGTCACGGGGTTCAGGATGCCGCTCCCGCGCCGGAGCGCTCGCCGAGCGGGTCGGCGGGCACCGGTCCGGAGGTCTCCGGGGCCGTACTGCGGGCGGCCGCGCCGAAGTGGTCGCCGCCCTTGGCCTTGGGCGCGTCGGCGCCCCAGCTGCGGGCGCGGTCGGCCGGGACGAGGCGCGGGATGTGCTTGCGGCAGTGGATGTAGGCCTCCTCGACCTCCACCACCACCCAGAGCTGGGCCCGCCGGCCGGGGACCGGGTCGGTCGGCACCTCGGGGTACTCGGCGCGCAGGTCGGCGTCCTCGACGATCCGCGCGCTGCCGTTGACGTGCAGGCCGATGAGGTCCTCGACGAAATCGATCATCAGCAGGCCGACGTGCGGATTGTCGGCGATGTTGCCGAGGCTCGCCATGACGCCGTTGCCGCGGTACTCGGGGTAGGCCACGTGGCGGTCGTCGAGGACGGCGACGAAGCCCTCGGGCCCGGCGCGCAGCGACGAGTCGCACTCCCCGTGGGCGTCGGCGGTGGCGACGAACACCATGGTCATCCGGTCGACGAACTCGATCATGCGCGGCAGCAGCCGGTCGCACACCTGGTCGTCGTAGAAGCGGTCAGCGCGCTCGGTGGTGCCGAGGCGGTCCTGCAACGCGTGCTCGCCGTCCGACCCGGGGCGTCGGGGGCGCGCACGGAGCAGCCTGGTGAAATGCATGGTTCTCGTCTCGGTCGTCGATCGGGGTGCGACGGCCCGGTGGGGAGCGGGCGGGCCCCGATCGTGGGGTCGTACGGGGCCTGACGACGAGCTTCGAACGCCTCGCCCTCCGATCCCGGAGCCGTTCGGAGCAACTTGAGAGTGAGCTACATCACTCACCGCTGGTGCCCGACCGGGTGCGCGGGGTGTCCGGGAGCGGGCCCGCGCCCCTGAGCAGCGCGAACGTGACCAATTCGTGACCAGGCCCGCATCCGGGTGCTCCGGGCCCGTCCGGTGCCCCCTGATCAGGGCCCCTACGGTGGTCGCCGGTGGGGCGTGGAGAACGCCCCGACCCCGGATCCGATGCGCCCACCTGTCCCGGCGGGTCCGGCCCCCCGAACCCCGGTGCGGGACAGGTGACGGGCCGGGTCCCACCCCGGCCACCGGATCGCTCCCCCTCGACCGGGTCCGGGCGCCACGAGCAAGGACCGTTCATGGCTCGACATCGCTCCGGGTCGCCCCGATCCGGACGGGCCGGCCCCGGCGCGTCCCCACCCGAGGGCGTGCTGCGGACGGGCTCCTGGCCCGCGGCCCTCGACGCCCCGGCCACCGGACCGCGCCCGGCGCGCGGGAAGCACCGCCACGACCCGGCGACCACCCCGCTCGACCTGGCGGCCATCGCCCGCGCGGCCGCGGAGGCCCGCGACGACGGGTACGGGCCCGCCACCGGCGACACCGGCGGACTCCTCGACCGGCGCGTCCCGATGCCGCTGCCCGCCGCGGCGCCCCCGGCCCCCGTGACCGGCGGTCTGCCGGCGTACCCCGCGCCGCGGGGTCCCCGTCGAGCGGCGGCGACCGGGCCGGGCGGGCCGCAGGGTCCGACGAGCCTCGGCGTTCCGGCGCCGGGACCCGCGTCGCACCGCGCCCCCCGCGAGAACCGCTTCGTGACCCCGACGCGGGCCGCGGGCGCGCTCGCGCTCTTCGGCGCCCTGACCGGCGCCACCGTGGCCGCCGCGAGCACGGGCCCGTCGTTCCTGGCCGACCCGCGGGCGGACACCGGCGAGATCGTCCGGCCCGACGTCGCCGTGGCCCCGGCAGGCCTCTCGGAGCCGGCCGCCCGGGCCACGTCGGCCGCGCCGCACACGGCCGTCGCCGCCCCGCACACGACGACGGCCGCGCCCACGACGAGCGCGGCGGCCCCCGCCCCGAAGGACGACGGCGGCACGACGCTGTGGTCGGCGGACTTCGCGTCCGCGGGGATGAAGAACTTCAAGTCGACGCCCTGGAACAACCAGGGCGCGTCCTCGCCGACCCTGGCCGGTGGGCTGCTCAACGTCACCATGCCCGGGGGCGGGAAGCGCTCCGAGGTCGAGCCGGACTTCAAGGGGCTGTCCCAGGGCGACGAGTACTACTTCGGCTTCTCGGTGAAGCTCGCGCCGGACTTCCCGGTGACCACCTCCGACTGGCAGGTGATCACCCAGTTCAAGAACGACGGCACCGGGTCACCGCCCCTCGAGCTGAAGGTCCAGGACGGCAAGTTCCTCATCGACGGCGACTCGGGCGGGTTCTCCCAGGTCGTCGGGGACGCCAGGCCGGGGCAGTGGACGCACCTGGTGCTCAAGGTGAAGTTCTCGCCGAGCAACGGCACCGTGAGCGCCTGGCAGGACGGCGTGCAGAAGATCGCCGACTACGCGCCGCCGTCGGGGACGATGTACGCCGGCAAGAACAGCTACGTGAAGACCGGCATCTACCGGGACCCGTCGATCGGCCAGGCCGGCAAGCTCTCGTTCGGCAGCTGGGCGATCGGCACCAGCCTCGGATCGGTCAGCAAGGACCTGCCCGCCGGTCTCGACTGACCCGCCCCACACCCGACGACGGCCCGGTCACCTCGACGAGGTGACCGGGCCGTCGGTGTTCGGGCGGATGCGCCCGGGAGGCCTCAGGCGAGGGCGCTCACGAGCGCCTCGCGCTGACGGGCGCCGAGGCCCGCCACGCGGCGGTCCTCGGGGATGCCGGCCTGCTCGAGGATGGCGGCGGCTTTCGCCGGCCCGTAGCCGGGCAGGGCCCGGACGAGCTGCGAGACCTTGGTCTTGCCGGCAATCGGGTCGCTCTTGCCGCGGTCCAGCACGGCCGGGATCGACTCGTCACCGCTCTTGATGCCCGCGAGCAGAGCCGAACGGGCCTGACGCGCCTCGCGGGACTTGGCCTGGGCCGCCTCGCGCTGCTCCGGGGTCAACGTCGGGAGTGCCATTGAGAGTCTCCCTCTCCTCACCTGCACAGGTCATGGGTCGGTGCCTGCCGGTCCCGGGCTCGGGCCGACGGTGCCATCGTGGCCGGGGACGGGTGTCCGACCGGCTGCGACACACCATGGCGCACCGCTTCTCGGGCTCGTGCGCCGGGGGCAGGTGGTCGACCCCAGCGCGCCGATGGTTGCCGGACCGTACACCTCATCCGAAGTCGACCACGCGCTGACCTGGCAATATCTCTCTAGGTAACCATTCTTACGCTGATCAGGTGATGTCTGTCCGATTCGCTTGGCGAGAAGTTGCACGAAGAGTGACGGTACGCAGGTCCGGTAGCCCGCCGGCCCGATCGCTCGAGGAGCCTCCGTCATGGCCCAGCAGGCCGACCCCCGCCACCCCGCCATCGACGCCTCGGTGGACGCCGGCACGACCGCTCCGGGCACCCCCGTGGACGGCACACCCGGGGCCCAGCCCGCCGGGTGGCCCCCCACCGCGCCCCAGGGCGAGGCCGCTCCGTCGTCGCCTCCGGTCGGCGTCGGGCCGATGCCCCCGTACGCGGCGTACCCCCGGTACCCGGCGAACCAGTACCCCGCGGCCGCGTACCCGATGGTCCAGCCGCCACTGAACACGCTGTCGTGGGTCTCGGTCGTCGTGGCCTTCGTCGTCTCGCCGGTCGCGATCGTGCTGGGCATCGTCGCTCGCAAGCAGATCGCCCGCACCGGGGAGCGGGGCCGCGGCCTGGCCACCCTGGGTGCGGTCCTCGGCACGGTGTTCACCCTGATCGGGATCGCGACCACGATCCTCGTCCTGGCGCTCGCCACGACGGTCACCGCCTCCGTCGGGGCCGTGGCCGACCCCGTACCCGGCGCCACCGACGGCGTGCCGGTCCAGGTGCCCCCGGCGGCCTCGGCTCCGGCCTCGCCGAGCTCCGACGACGTCACCACCGGCCAGGCGCAGCTCATGACGGGCTTCATCCAGGTCGGTGCGGCCGCGGACACCATGTCGTCGGCCCTGCAGACCCACCGCGGTGACCTCGACGCCATGCAGAGCGACTTCTCGACCTACCGCAACGCGATCGCGCAGTTCCGGACGACGGCCACCACGGCCACGCTCTCGCCCGAGGTCCGCGCCAAGGTGGACGCCGACCTGGTGCCGGCGATCGACCGCACGCTCGCCGACCTCGACACGCTGTCGACGACGCAGAGCCAGAGCAAGCTCTCCGACGCCGCCGACCGCCTGCAGACCGACTCGCAGGCCATGGTCACCGCCGCCACCACCGCCATCGGCGGCTGATCCGAGGGGAACGGCCCTGGGGGGTCGAGGGGACGAACGGGGCCGTGGGGACCAAAAAGGCGGGAC
The DNA here is from genome assembly GCA_025925615.1 of Actinomycetospora sp. Taxonomy (GTDB): domain Bacteria; phylum Actinomycetota; class Actinomycetes; order Mycobacteriales; family Pseudonocardiaceae; genus Actinomycetospora. Next base: position 6,349 of record JAICLN010000252.1, read on the forward strand.
CAACCGCCCCGAGGGGGGGGGGGAGCCCCCCCCCCCCACCC
>JAICLN010000147.1 GCA_025925615.1 Actinomycetospora sp.
CCACCGTGGTCCCTCCCGGTTCGGAGGGTTCTGACGGTGCCGGCGTGGCGACCACGATCGGCGTCGACCGCTCACCGTCGGGACCGATGGGCAGCGGGATCCCGACCTGGATGCGGATACCGCCCTGGCGGGCGCGCTGTACCTGTAGCGTGCCGCCGATCTCGCGGGCCCGCTCGGCCATGTTCGCCAGGCCCCGGTGGGACCCGTCGAGGTCGCGGGCGGCGGCGACGCGCAGCGACCGGCGGACCTGCTCGGGGTCGCCGGTGCCGTCGTCGGCGACGGTCAGCACGAGGCGGTCCTTGCGGAAGGCCAGGCGCACGACGGCGACGGACGCCTCGGCGTGCACGGCGGCGTTGAACAGCGCCTCGCCGGCCACGCGGAACAGCGAGCGCTCCGCGGTGGCGGGCAGCGACACCGGACGGCCCTCGATGCGGACCTCGACCCGCAGGTCGGAGGGCATGTGGACCGCGGAGAGCTCCTCGAGCATCGCGGGGAGGCTGCGGTGGCCGTGCTCGCCGGAGTGGTTGAGCGCGTAGATCGCCGAGCGCAGCTGCTCGACCGCGCGGCGGGTGAGCTGCTTGGCCGTCTCCAGCCGCTGGCGCTGGCCCTCGTCGCGGATCTCGGAGCGCACGACCTCGATCTGCATGCCGGCCGAGAGGGCGTACTGGGTGACCGAGTCGTGCAGCTCGCGGGCGATCCGGTGGCGCTCGGAGTCGAGGACCTCGCGCTGCCGGGCGACGGTGAGGGCGTCCCGGGTGCGCTGGAGCTGCTCGTTGCGGGCGGCGAGGTCCTCGGCGTGCCGGCTGGCCTCGTCGTAGAGCCGCAGCGTGCGCTGGTGCAGCGCGGAGTTCTGGAGGGCGGCGGCGGTCTGGCTGGCAAGCACCCGCAGCACGGACGCGTCGGTGGCGTCGATGCGGCGGTCGACGCCGGTCCAGGCGACGATCTCGCCGACCACCGCGCCGTCGAGCCGTACGGGCACGTGCAGGTGGTGCGGGTCGTGCGGGCGGGCCGCGGGCGCCGGCCCGGCGTCGGGCCGGATCGAGTGCCCGTTGGTGCCCGGTTCGCCGCTGTCCGCGGGGTCGTGCTCGCCGCGCCGCACCGCCTGGAGGTGGCGCAGGACGAACGGCGGGAGCTGCTCGGGCGTCTCGGTGGAGGTCTCGACGAGGTCGGGGCCGAGCACCAGGGCCCGCGGGGCGGCCTCGGGGAGCGCCCCGTCGGCGAGGGCGAAGACCACCCAGTGCGCGGTGAGGTGCTCCGCGGCGGCCTCGGCCACCGACCGGACCAGGGTCCCGGGGCCCTCGGTGGTGCGCACCAGCGCACGGCTGATCCGGTCGAGCGCGTGGATCACACGCCGGAGCCGCTCGGCGGACGCGAGGTACTCGACGTAGAAGGACGGCTTCCCCGACCGGATGCCGGTCAGGAGGTCGAGGTCGGGCCCCTCGGCACGTTGCTCGGCGGGTGCGGGATCGATGCGGGGCTCCACGGCGCCGCGGCTACAGCGCCTGCCGGAACAGCGCCGCGATGTCGGCCTGGTCGGCCTCCCGCGGGTTGGTCGACAGGCAGGCGTCGGCCATCGTCATGGCGGACAGGGTCGGCACGTCGGCCTCGGTCACGCCGATCTCCGAGAGCGCCTTCGGCACGCCGAGCTCGTCGGCGAGGCGCCGCACCTCGCACGCCGCCCACTCCGCGGCGTCCTCGGCCAGGGCCTGCGAGCACGATCGGCCGACCTCGCCCGGGAAGCCGAGGGCCTGCGCGATCGGGACGAAGCGCGCCGGGTCGGACGCGGCGTTGAACCGGACGACGTGGGGCAGGAGGATCCCGTTGATCACGCCGTGGGGCAGGTCGAGGAGCCCACCGACCTGGTGGCTCATCGCGTGCGCCGCGCCGAGGATCGCGTTGGTGAACGCGAGCCCGGCCTCCAGCGCCGCCTGGGCCATGTGGGTCCGGGACTCCTGCTCCCTCGGGTGGTCCATGGTGCGCTCGAGGTGGCCGCCGACCAGTGAGATCGCCTGCAACGCGTGGTGGTCGGTGAGCGGGTTGTGCGCCCGGGAGACGTAGGCCTCGATGCCGTGGGTGAGCGCGTCCAGGCCGGTCGCCGCGTTGAGCCAGTCCGGCATCGTCGTGAGCAGGTGCGGGTCCACCACCGACACGTCGGGGACCAGCGCACGGCCGAGGATCGTGATCTTGGTGTTCCGCAGGGTGTCGGTGACGATGCAGAACTGCGAGACGTCCGCACCGGTCCCGGACGTCGCCGGCACCATGACCATCGGCGGGATCGGGGCGACCATCCGGTCGATGCCCTCGAAGTCGGTGATCAGGCCGCCGTTCCCGGCGAGCAGGGCGATGCCCGTCGCGGCGTCGATGACCGACCCGCCGCCGACCGCGACGAGGACGTCGCACCCTGCGGCGCGGTAGGCCTCGTGGCCGGCCGCGATCTCGTGGTCCTTGGGGTTCGGGGTGACTCCGCTCCACACGGTGGCGTCCATGCCGCCGTCCGCGAGGTGCGCGAGCAGCTGCTGCGGCCATCCGGCGGCGAGGAGGCCGTCGTCGGTGACGAGCAGCGGGCGGCGCGCGCCGAGCCGGGCCGCGGCGTGGGCCGCCTCGACGAGCGAGCCCGGGCCGAACACGATCTCGGGGACGTGGAACTTCGCCAGCCGGGGGCTCTCCGGGACCGACGCGACGTGCCCGGCGCCCCGGGGCCGCTCGGACCGCGATCGCGGGGCCGACCCGGCCGCAGCCGTGTCCTCCTCCCGGCTCCGCCTGCCGCAGGTCACCATGGACTGACCTGCACGCGTCACGGAGTCGACGAGGACCACGCTGCCCCCTTCCCCACCGTCGGGTGCTCGGTGTCGCCCACGTTACAGAGACATCCCGGGCTTGGGCAGTCTCATGACCGCCCCCCGAGGCCCCGGACGGACGGACCGACGACGATGGTGCCACCTACCCATTGGTAGGGGGACCTTCAGCCGTTCAGCGTGCTCCGGTTGCCAGCTCGCGCTCCAGATCCTCGGCGCTCACGCCGGGCTCGACGTTCGAGTCGCCGTGGATCGGGCCCGCGCGGCCGGACAGCGGCGTCCCGTCGCCGCCCCACTGCTGGGCGATCATCTCGGCCGCGATCGACACCGCGGTCTCCTCCGGCGTGCGGGCCCCGAGGTCCAGCCCGATGGGGCTCGACATCCGGTCCAGCTCGGTCTCGGTGACGCCGGCCTCGCGCAGTCGGTCGAGCCGGTCGGAGTGGGTGCGCCACGACCCCATCGCCCCGATGTAGCCGATCTCGGGCAGCCGCAGTGCCACCTCGAGCAGGGGCACGTCGAACTTCGGGTCGTGGGTGAGGACGGCGAGCGCGGTGCGCCCGTCGAGGCGTCCGGCCTCGGCCTCGGCGGCCAGGTAGCGGTGCGGCCACTCCACGACCACCTCGTGGGCCTCCGGGAACCGGCTCGACGTCGCGAACACCGGGCGCGCGTCGCAGACGGTCACCCGCATCCCGAGGAAGGTGCCGATCCGGGCGACGGCCGCGGCGAAGTCGATGGCCCCGAAGACGATGAGGCGCGGCGCGGGGGCGAACGACTCGACGAAGACCCCGAGGCCCTCGCCCCGGCGCTCGCCGTCGGTGCCGTACGTGACCAGGGTGGTGCGCCCGGCCGCGAGCAGCCCGCGCGTGTCGTCGCGCACCGCGTCGTCGAGCCGCGCGCTGCCGAGCGACCCCTCGACCCGATCGGGCCACACGACGAGGCGCCGGCCCACCCCGGGGCCGGACACGATCGTCGCCGTCGCCACCGACCGGTGCTCGCGCACCGCCGCGGCGATCTCGCCGAGCTGCGGGAAGCTCTCCCGGTCGATCTCCTCGACGAACACGTCGAGGATGCCGCCGCACGTCAGGCCCACCGCGAAGGCGTCGTCGTCGGACACGCCGTAGCGCTGCAGCGTCGGGGCGGCCCCTTCGAGGACCTCGTTGCCGAGCTCGTACACCGCGCCCTCGACGCAGCCGCCGGAGACACTGCCGACGGCCTCCCCGTCGGGGCCGACCAGCATCGAGGCGCCGGGCTGGCGCGGCGCGGAGCGGAAGGTCCCGACGACGGTGGCGAGCGCGGTCGACCGACCCTCGGTCCACCACGTCTCCAGGCTCGTGAGCACGTCACGCATCGGCCAGCACCTCCGTGAGCTCCTGCAGCGTGGCCAGCGAGTGTCCGGCCAACAATCGGTCAACGTGCGGCAGGGCCGCGGCGATTCCCCCCTGCACCGGCTCGTAGCCGCGCTTGCCGGCGTGCGGGTTCACCCACACCACGGTGTGGGCGAGGCGGGCGAGCCGCGCCATCTGCTCGCCGAGCAGGTCGGTGCCCCCGCGCTCCCAGCCGTCGGAGAACACCACGCCGACGGCACGGCGCGCCACCCCGCGCTGGCCCCACCGGTCGAGGAACGCCGCCATGACCTCGCCCAGCCGGGTGCCGCCCGACCAGTCGGGGATGGCGCTCCCCGCGTCGCGCAGGGCCCGCTCGGGATCGCGCTGACGCAGCTCGCGCGTGACGCGGGTGAGCCGGGTCCCGAGCGTGAAGGTCTCGACGGCCTGCGGCGTGCGCCGGGTCAGCACGTGCGCGAAGCGCAGCAGCGCGTCGGCGTAGGGGGCCATCGACCCGGAGACGTCGAGGAGCAGGACGACGCGGCGCGGACGCTGGTGGCGGTCGCGCCGCGCGAGCCCGGGGATCTCCCCGGCGTGGCGCAGGGTGGCCCGGAGGGTCCGGCGGGCGTCGGGCTCACCGCGGTTCGACGGCCGGCGACGGCGCGCCCGGCGGCGCGGAGGGGTCGGGCGCAACAGGTCCAGCATCCGGCGCAGGTGCTCGCGCTCGCCGATGGTCAGCTCGGCGATGTCGCGGTCGCGCAGCACCTCCTCGCCGGAGGCCGCGACGCGCAGCTCGGGGACGTCGTCACCCTCGCCATCGCCCGAGCGCTCGGGGGAGGACAGCGCGGCGATCGTCGCGCTGCGCGGCTTCGGCGGCGCCGCCCGGCCCATCCGCTGCTCGCGCGGGTCGGAGGAGAACCAGGCGTGGAAGGCCTGATCGTAGCGCGCCACGTCGTCGGGGTCCGTGCACAGCGTCAGCCGGCCCGCCCAGTACGTCGCGACCTCGCTGGCCACGTCGACCTCGCGCAACGCCTGCAGGTACGTGGCCGTCCGGTCCGGCGTGACCGGGACGCCGGCGTTGCGCAACAGGCGCGTGAAGGCGACGAAGTCGGTCAGGACCGCGTCCGGAGCGGCGCCCTCGAGCGCCTCCACGACGCCGGACGCCAGCACCGCGCCGGCGTGCGGGCGGGGAGCCGGCCCGTCGGTGCTCCCGCCCCGGTCGCCCGTGGTCATTCCCCGTCGCTCCGCTCGCCCGCGGTCATTCCCCGTCGCTCCGCCCGGCCGCGGTCATTCCCCGTCGCTCCGCTCGCCCCTGGTGCTCATGACGCGAGCAGGGCGTCCAGCGCGTCGCGGGCCCGGTCGGCGTCCTCGCGGTATTTCAGGACGGCGCCCAGCGTCGCGGTCGCCGACTCCAGGTCGAGGTGGCGCGCCCCGATCAGCTCGAGGGCGGCCGCCCAGTCCAGGGTCTCCGCGACCCCGGGCGGCTTGAGCAGGTCGAGGCCGCGCAGCCGCTGCACCGCCCGGGCCACCTGCTCCGCCAGCTCGTCGGACAGGTGCGGCATCCGCGCCTTGAGGATCGCGATCTCGCGGACCAGGTCGGGGTGCTCGAGCCACAGGTAGAGGCAGCGGCGCTTGAGCGCGTCGTGCACCTCGCGGGTGCGGTTGGAGGTGAGGACGACGAGCGGAGGTGTCTCGGCGCGCACCACCCCGATCTCGGGAATGGTCACCGAGTTCTCGGCGAGCACCTCGAGGAGGAAGGCCTCGAACTCGTCGTCGGCGCGGTCGACCTCGTCGATGAGCAGCACGCTCGGCGTCGTCTGCAGCGCCTCGAGGACCGGCCGGGCGAGGAGGAAGCGACGGTCGTACAGGGAGGCCTCGACGGCGTCGGCGTCGAGCTCGGAGCCGGACGCCGTGGCCGCCGCCTCCATCGTGCGCAGGTGCAGCAGCTGGCGCGGGAAGTCCCAGTCGTAGAGCGCCTGGGCGGCGTCGATGCCCTCGTGGCACTGCAGCCGCACGAGCGGCGCGCCGAGGACCTCGGCGAGGGCCTGGGCGAGCGCGGTCTTGCCGGTGCCGGGCTCGCCCTCGCAGAACAGCGGGCGGCCCATGCGCAGGGCGAGGAACGCGGCCGAGGCCAGTCCCGCGTCGGCGAGGTACCCGGTGCGCTCGAGGGCGGCAGCAACGTCGTCGGGTCTCGCGAGGTCGGTGGCAGCGGTCACGGAGCCCATCGTCCCCCAGGGGGGATCACCCGGCCACCAGGCAGTGCTCCGCGCCTCACGTCGTTGTGTCCCACGTCGCTGTGTCCCACGCCGCAGGACACGACGACCCCGTCGTGACGACCGTGACATTCCCGTGTCGGATCACGGCCGCGTGACAACCGGATGGCGCGCCTCCGCCGACGCACTGAGTAGGGCGAACAGTGGCACAGCGCCGTCGACGCGGGTACTCGTCATGATCGACCCCGTCCCGGCCCGGGGTTGAAACGCCGCGTGTGCTCCGTACCGTTCGGCGTCGGCCGTCCGAGGGGACGGTCGGCGAACATCCCCGGGGCCGCCGCGCCCGCCGCCTGTCCAGCGCCCCGGGAGACCCCACACGAGAGGTGCGGACCGGGCAGGCGCGAGCAGGACGAGGTCGGCGCACCCCCGCGGTGTGCCCGGCGGAGAGACCGCGTGGAACCGGTCGACGACCCGCTGGGGAGCGCGCTCCCGCCTCGCACCTGGTGGGGCGCGGTGCGAGTGAGAGGTCATGCTTCGTAGTACCGATGAGTCGCTGGCGCGCGCCCTGACCCGCCGGGCGGCCCAGGTGACCGTGGTCGGCGCGCTCGTGGCCGCCCCGCTCGGACTGGCGGCCGGGACGGCCTCCGCCACCGACTGGGACGCCGTCGCCCAGTGCGAGAGCAGCGGCAAGTGGAACACCGACACCGGCAACGGGTTCACGGGTGGACTGCAGTTCACCAACTCGACGTGGAAGGCCTACGGCGGCACGGGCAGCCCGCAGAACGCCAGCCGTGAGCAGCAGATCCAGGTGGCCGAGAAGGTCAAGGACGGCCAGGGCATGAAGGCCTGGCCGGTCTGCGGCACGAAGGGCTGAGGCCGTATGGACGGGATGTGGTCGCCCCGGGCGACCACATCCCGTCCACGTGCCCTACGGGCAGTTCACCCACTCCTCGGAGCCGTCGGCGAACTCCTGGCGCTTCCACACCGGCAGCTCCCGCTTGACCTCGTCGACCAGCTCGCTGCACGCGTCGAACGCCTCGCGGCGGTGCTCCGCGGCGACCGCACAGGCCAGCGCGACGTCGCCGATCGCGAGTGCCCCCACCCGGTGGGAGACGGCCACCGCGGTGACGCCGGGGTGCCGGCCCGCCACCTCGGCGGCGACGCGCTCGACCACCGCGCCCGCGCTCGGGTGGCCCTCGTAGTCCAGGGCGCGCACGGAGCGGCCGTGGTCGTGGTCGCGCACCACGCCGGAGAACGTCACGACGGCGCCGCTGCGGGGCCCGTCGACGAGCGCCGCGTGCTCGGAGACGTCCAGGGGCGAGTCCACGACGGTGGCCCGCACCACGACGGCTGTCGTCACTGGTGGTCCCCTCCCTGGATCTGGTCGACGGCGTGGTCGAGCACCGGTTCGAGCACCGCCAGCCCGTCGCGCACCCCGCCCGGCGACCCGGGGAGGTTCACCACCAGGGTGCGCCCGGCGACCCCGGCCACGCCACGGGACAGCACGCTCGTCGGGACCTTGTCGGCGCCGGCCGCCCGGACCGCGTCCGCGAGCCCGGGCACCTCGTAGTCGAGCACCGCCCGGGTGGCCTCCGGCGTGCCGTCGGTCGGCGCGATGCCCGTGCCTCCGGTGGTGATCACCACCTGCACGCGGTCGGCGACGGCGGCGCGCAACGCCTCGGCGACGGGCTCGCCGTCGGGCACGACGACCGCGTCGTCCGCGCGGTACCCGTGCGCGCGCAGCCAGTCCACGATCAGCGGTCCGCCCCGGTCGGTGTAGACCCCGGCCGAGGCCCGGTTCGACGCGGTGACGACGCGGGCCCGGCGCAGCGGTTCGTTCTCGGTCATGGCGTTCATCCTCGCCCTTCCGGGCGGGTCCACACCCCGGAGCGCCCGCCCTCCTTGCGTTCCAGCCGGACCGCGTCCATCGTCGCCGCCGGGTCGAGCGCCTTGACCATGTCGTGAAGCGCGAGGCCGGCGACGGCCACCGCCGTGAGCGCCTCCATCTCCACCCCGGTGCGGTCGGCGCTGCGGGCGGTGGCCTCGACCCGCACCTCGCTCTCGCCGACCTCGAGGTCCACCGTCACGCCCGCGAGCGGGATGGGGTGGCAGAGCGGGACGAGGTCGGGCGTGCGCTTGGCGCCCATGATGCCCGCGATGCGGGCGGTCGCCAGGGCATCGCCCTTCGGAACCGTGCCGTCGCGCAGGGCGGCACAGACCTCGGCGGTGGTGCGCAGGACGCCGCTGGCCGTGGCCACCCGGCGGGTGACCTCCTTGTCGCCGACGTCGACCATCCGCGCCGCGCCCGACTCGTCGACGTGGGTGAGGCGCCGCGCGCCCCCCGCGTCGGTCACGGGTCCTCCGAGGCGAGCGCGCCGTCCGCGGACTCCGACCCGGCGTCGAGGGCCTCCTGGACCGACGACGTCGTCCGTCCCTCCCGCTCGGCCTCGCTGACCCGCCGGACCGCCGAGGCGACGGCGGGCGCCACCGTGGAGTCGAAGACGCTGGGCACGATGAACAGCGGGTTCGGCTCGGTGACGACGTCCGCGATCGCCGCCGAGGCCGCGAGCAGCATGGCGTCGGTGATGCTGCGGGCCTGCGCGTCGAGCAGCCCGCGGAAGATGCCCGGGAAGGCCAGCACGTTGTTGATCTGGTTCGGGTAGTCGGACCGCCCGGTGGCGACGACCGCCGCGTGGTGCTGGGCGATCCCGGGGTCGATCTCCGGGTCGGGGTTGGCGAGCGCGAAGACGATCGCGTCCTCGGTCATGCCCTTGACGTCCTCGGCGGTCAGCAGGTTCGGGGCCGACACCCCGATGAAGACGTCGGCGCCCGGCAGGGCGTCGTGCACGTCTCCGGTCCGCCCGTCGCGGTTGGTCTGCTCGGCCACCCAGGCCAGCGAGTCGTGCAGGCCGGGACGGCCCGCGTGGATGATGCCCTCGACGTCGACCGCGATCAGGTCGGCGGGCTCGAGCGGCAGCAGCAGCCGGATGATCGCCGAGCCGGCCGCCCCCACGCCGCACACCACGATCCGGCAGTCCTGCGAGCGCTTCCCGACCACCCGCAGCGCGTTGCGCAGCGCGCCGAGGACCACCACGGCGGTGCCGTGCTGGTCGTCGTGGAACACCGGGACGTCGAGGCTCTCCCGCAGCCGGG
>JAICLN010000285.1 GCA_025925615.1 Actinomycetospora sp.
ATCTGAGGCACGGTGACGTGCGACTCGTCGATGACGAGCAGGAAGTCCTCGGGGAAGTAGTCGAGCAGCGTGTTCGGTGCGGTGCCGCGGGCGCGGCCGTCGATGTGCCGCGAGTAGTTCTCGATGCCCGAGCAGAACCCGACCTGACGCATCATCTCGACGTCGTAGTTGGTCCGCATCCGCAGCCGCTGGGCCTCCAGCAGCTTGCCCTGGCCCTCGAGCTCCGCCAGCCGCTCCTCGAGTTCCTGCTCGATGGTCGAGATCGCCTGCGCCATCCGCTCCTGGCCGGCCACGTAGTGGGTGGCCGGGAAGATTCGCAGCGAATCGACTTGGCGCCCAACGTCGCCCGTGAGCGGGTTGAGGTAGTAGAGCGCCTCGACCTCGTCGCCGAAGAACTCGATCCGGATCGCGAGCTCCTCGTACGCCGGGATGATCTCCACGGTGTCCCCGCGCACCCGGAACGTGCCGCGCGCGAAGGACATGTCGTTGCGCGTGTACTGCACGTCGACCAGCGCGCGGAGCAGGGTGTCCCGGTCGATCTCCTCGCCGACCTCGAGCTTCACCGACCGGTCCAGGTAGGACTGCGGCGTGCCCAGGCCGTAGATGCACGAGACCGACGCGACCACGACGGTGTCACGGCGCAGGAGCAGGTTGGACGTGGCCGAGTGCCGCAGCCGCTCGACGTCCTCGTTGATCGAGGAGTCCTTCTCGATGTAGGTGTCGGTCTGCGCGATGTACGCCTCGGGCTGGTAGTAGTCGTAGTACGACACGAAGTACTCGACGGAGTTGTTCGGCAGGAGCTCCCGCAGCTCGTTGGCCAGCTGCGCGGCGAGCGTCTTGTTCGGCGCCATCACCAGGGTCGGCCGCTGCACCCGCTCGATCAGCCATGCCGCCGTGGCCGACTTGCCGGTCCCGGTGGCGCCGAGCAGCACGATGTCGTGCTCGCCGCCCCGGACGCGCCGCTCCAGCTCGTCGATGGCGGCCGGCTGGTCGCCCGCGGGCTGGTAGGGGCTGACGACCTTGAACGGCTCGCCGGTGCGCTCGATCTCGCTGATCGGCCGGAACTCGGATTCGGCCAGCGCGTCGTCCGGGAGGCCCTCGGGGTTGTCCAGCAGGGTGCCCGGGTGGGCCTCGTGGGCATCACGGGCAGCACCGGGGACCTCGGTCGCGAACGCCATGTCACCGAGGCTAACCCGACCCCCCGACACTCTGTTCCCACCGCCGGAGGCCCAGCTCAGGACCCGCAGTCGCAGTCGCAGCACCCGTCGCAGTCCGAGCAGCAGTCACAGCAGTCGCACCCGCAACTGCAGCCGTCCACGCAGCTCCCGCACCACGTCTGCCGCGGCTGCCCGGACCACGGGCCGACGAACTCGTCGGAGCAGCACATCTGCCCGGTGCAGCACAGGCCCGCCGCGGCCGCGCACCCGCCGAGCAGGCCGCGGGGCGGGTGGGAGGGCCGCCCGGGCGGCGGGCCACCGCCGTCGTCGTCCTCCCCGGGCTCGTCGTCCTCCCCGGGCTCGTCGTCCTCCCCGGGCTCGTCGTCGGGCTCGTCGTCGGGATCCCCGACCGGCGTGGCCGGGTCCCACGGCGGCAGCGGCCGCTCGGGCGGGCCGGTGCCCGACGTCGGGTGATCCGACGACCCCGGCCCGAACGGCACGAGCGGTCCGTCGGTCACCCATGATGGTGACGAACGGGCCGTTCGTCCGGTCCGGCCGCCGCCCGACACCGCGGTTGCCGCCCGGTCGACCGCCCGCCCCGCCTCGTGCACCAGCAGCCGGTGGGCCAGTCGCCGCGCGGTCGCGGCCTCGGGGGCGAACGACACCCGCCGCAGCGCCGCGCGGATCCCGGCCACCGCCACACGGCACGTCGCGAGCGCGGACCCCCGGCTCGTCCCGGTCGCCGCGAGCGGGTTCCAGCGGCCCCGGGCGGCGTCGTCGTCGAGGTCGGCGACCGCGTCGAGCAGGTGGGCGAGCCGCCCCAGCAGCCGACCCGCCTCGTCGAGCGGCGCCACGTTCTCCGGCCGGCCCGCGAGCACCGCGGTGTGGGCGAGCGCCGACCCGACCGCCGCCTCCGTCGGCGCCGTCACCGCGTCCATCGCCGCACCCGGGACCGACTCCGCCTCGCGCTGGCGGGCCGGCACCGCGAGGAGGTCCGCCGGGTCGAACCCGAGGCCGGACGCCGTCGTCGACCCGGCCCGGGCCCACGTGGTCGCCACCCGCGTCCCGGCCCGCGCCACGGGGCGGCGGGCGAACGGCCCGTCGCCGTCGGCGACGTGGTCGGCCACCGCGTCGGAGGCGAGCAGGAGCGCGGTGGAGGCGGCGAGCCGGGCCCCCTCGCCGACCACGACGGGGGCGGCCCGCATCCCCCGCAGCGGGCACGGCCCGGCCCGGCGCCGCCCGCCGACCCCCTGGGCCTCGGCGAGCACGGACACCACGAGGGCGTCGACGTGGGCCGTGGTCCGCGCGAGCTGGCCGGCCTCGTCGCGCAGGGTGAGGCACAGCCCGCACAGGTGCTCCGACCACCGCGCGTGCAGCTCCGGGGGCAGGTGGTGCCGACACGGGCGCAGGAAGCCGAACACCGCGTCATGATCGCACCGCGTGATGACCGACGGCCGTTCGGGTCAGAGAGCGGTGGTCGCCGCCCGCCACGAGGCCCGCAGCGGTGCGGTATCGTAACAGATGGTGAGACGCTGGCACCGCGTCCTCGTCCCCCTGGGATTCGGGGTCGACGAGGTATTGCGATCCTCCTGAACCCGACGCGGTTCGCCGACGTCGTCGAGGGCGAGATCGCCGACGCCCAGGAGATGACCGAGGTGTTGCCCTCTCGGCCGACAGCCACGCCGCGCCGCGCCGGACTCCTCGTTTGGGGCGGCGTCCGTCGTTAGGGTCCGGCCCCGTGGCGCTGCATCCTCCGAAGGTCGAGACCTTCGCCGTGGACGAGGGCACGAACACCGATCCGAAGGGCTTCGTCCGGGCCGTCGGGCTCTACCGCGAGGAACCGTTCGGGCTCTACCTGTCCCGCCCGATGCCGGACCACCCGACGCTCGACCACATGCGGTCCTGGCTGCTGCCCGCCCTCGGCATCCGCGTCACCGACTTCCGCTTCCTCCCCGGGCACGAGCGGATGCAGGACTTCTACGTCGACATCGCCGAGGTGCGCCGCGACGGCCCGGTGTGGACGACCATCGACCACTACCTCGACCTGGTCGTCCACACCGGGGAGCGCACCGAACTGCTCGACGTCGACGAGTACGTGGAGGCGGTCGCCGCGGGCCTGCTCGCCCCGGACGCCGCGGAGCGGGCCCTCACCACGGCGACGACGGTGTTCGCCGGGATCGCCGAGCACGGGCACGATCTCGACGCCTGGCTCGCGACGCGGGGTGTGGTGCTCGACTGGCCCTGGTAGGTGCACTGCGCGCCTACCGACGCCGCCGCACCTCGACCCGCACCGGCCGACCCGGGTCCGCACTCCCGCGCAACTCGCCGTCCACCGTCGGGAACCCGGCTCCGGCCAGCGCCGCCCCGAGCTGTCCCGTCCGGTCCTTGCCCTTGGTCAGCACCAGCAGGTCGAGGACGTCGGGGGCGGCCTGCCCGGGGACGGCGGTCGGCCCGACGTGCTCGACGCCCGTGACGTGCTCCTGTCCGGCCACCTCGAGCCGCGCGGCGACCCGGCAGGCCTGCTCCGGCCACGTCGGATCGGGGTCGACGACGGCGTCCGGCCACGGCACCGCCCGCCCGGCGCGGACCCCGGCCTCGAACGGCACGAGCCGCTCGGACCAGAGCTCGCGCACCGCCTCGTGCACCGCGTCGACGTCCCCGACGTTGTCGATCCACACGTCAGCGGCGGCCCGGCGGTCCTCCTCGGTGGCCTGCGCCCGGATGCGGGCCCGGGCGTCGTCGGAGGACATGCCGCGGGTCTCGCCGAGCCGCGCCACCCGGACGTCCTCGGGCGCGTCCACCACCACGACCAGCGCGAACGCCGCGCCCATGCCGTTCTCGACCAGCAGCGGCACGTCGTGCACCACGACGGCGTCGTCGGGTGCGCCCGCGATGAGCTCCGCGGTCCGGGCCCCGATGCGCGGGTGCAGGATGCCGTTCAGCCGTGACCGGGCGTCGTCGTCGGCGAACACGACGCGGCCCAGCGCCGGGCGGTCCAGCCGGCCGTCGTCGTCGAGGACGTCCACGCCGAACGCCTCGACCACCTCGGCCAGGCCGTCGGTCCCGGGCTCGACGACATCACGCGCGATCTGGTCGGCGTCCACGACGACGGCGCCGAGCGCCGAGAGCTCCGCCGCGACCGTCGACTTGCCCGCCCCGATGCCTCCGGTCAGTCCCACGCGCAGCACGCGCGCAGTCTGCCCGATGCGGGCCGCGGGCGCCCGGGCCCGTGCGTGAGGTCTAGGCGAGGGCGGCGACGCTGTGGCGCGCGGTCGCGAACAACGTCTCGAACAGCCCCCGCCGCGCGACGGTCGGCCCGGCGAGCGCGGCGGCCACCGCCACGTGCTCGCGGCACCACGTCAGGCCCGAGGAACCGCGGCGGTGCCGGCCGTGACGACGGGCGGTCTCGCTGCGACGACGTCCCCAGGCCATGCCACTCCCCCTGCCCTCGTGATGCTGCTGTGACGCAGGATAACGATGTGACGCATGGGGTCAACGCGACCCGCAGACGACGACGGGCCCTCACCCCGTGGGGTGAGGGCCCGTTCGGCCGTCGGCCGTGCAGCACTAATTGCCCGAGAGCTTCTCCCGCAGCGCGGCGAGCTGGGCGTCGCTGGCGAGCGAGCCCGCACCGGAGGCCGACGGCGGGCCCTGGCCCGGGTCGTCCCGGTCGGCGGCCGGCGCGGGCGCCTCGTCGCCCTCGTCGCCGTCCGAGGACGACTCGGGGCCGCCCGAGGAGTAGTTGGCCGGGGCCGCCTCGGCGGCCTCCGCCTCCTGCTCCGCGGTGCGCTGCAGCTGCGCGATGTGCTGCTGGTAGCGGGCGTAGGCCGCCTGGTACTGGCGCTCCCAGTCCTCGCGCTGGGACTCGAAGCCCTCGCGCCACTCCCCGGAGTCGGGGTCGAAGCCCTCCGGGTAGATGTAGTTGCCGGCGTCGTCGTACTCGGCGCCCATCCCGTAGAGGGCCGGGTCGAACTCGGTCTCGGTCGTCATGCCCTCGTTCGCCTGCTTCAGCGAGAGCGAGATGCGGCGACGGTCGAGGTCGATGTCGATGACCTTGACCATGACGTCGTTGCCGACCTGGACGACCTGCTCCGGCACCTCCACGTGGCGCTCGGCCAGCTCGGAGATGTGGACCAGGCCCTCGATGCCCTCGTCGACACGCACGAACGCACCGAACGGCACCAGCTTCGTGACCTTGCCGGGCACGATCTGGCCGATCTGGTGGGTCCGGGCGAACTGGCGCCACGGGTCCTCCTGCGTCGCCTTCAGCGACAGCGAGACCCGCTCGCGGTCCAGGTCGACGTCGAGGACCTCGACGGTGACCTCCTGGCCCACCTCGACGACCTCGGACGGGTGGTCGATGTGCTTCCAGGACAGCTCGGAGACGTGCACC
>JAICLN010000219.1 GCA_025925615.1 Actinomycetospora sp.
CTACCCCGAGGCCCTCGAGACGCTGTCCGGGCAGGTCCTGCGCGGCTACCTCACCGGCAGCATCGACGCCGTCCTGCGGGCCCCCGACGGCCGCTTCGTCATCGTCGACCACAAGACGAACTGGCTCGGCCCGACGCCGCTCGACGGGTCGGCGCCCGCGCCGCTGACCAGCGCGCACTACGGCCCCACGCAGATGGCGACCGCGATGATCCGCGCGCACTACCCGCTGCAGGCGCTGCTGTACGGGGTCGCGCTGCACCGGTTCCTGCGCTGGCGGCTGCCGGGGTACGACCCCGCGAGGCACCTCGGCGGCGTGGCCTACCTGTTCCTGCGGGGCATGTGCGGGCCGGACACCCCCGTCGTCGACGGCACCACCTGCGGGGTCTTCCGGTGGTCGCCGCCGTCCGGGCTGCTCGTGGCCCTGTCCGATCTGCTCGCCGGGAGGACGCCGTGACCCTGCTGCCCGACCTCGCGTCCGAGGACGGCGTCCGGCTCGCCGTCCGGGCCACCGGGGTGCTCGCGGCGTTCAGCGCCCGCGGGGTCCTCGCTCCGGCCGACGTCGCGGTGGCTCGCCGCCTCGGGCGCCTCGGCGGCGAGTCCGACGAGCAGGTCCTCCTCGCCGCCGCGCTGACCGTGCGGGCGCTGCGCTCCGGGTCGGTGTGCCTGGAGCTCGCCGACGTCGACCGGCGGGTGCTCGGCAAGGACGACGCCCTCGTTCCCACCGACGACCTCGACTGGCCCGAGCCCGGGGCCTGGATGGCAGCCCTCGCCGCCAGCGCTCTGACCAGGCCCGGCGGGCCGCTGCGCCTCGACGACGGCCTGCTCTGGCTCGACCGCTACCGCCGGCAGGAGGACCAGGTCCGCGCCGACCTGACCGCCCGCGCCGTCGCCGCGCCCCCACCCGCCGACCACGCGCGGCTGCGCGCCGCCCTGGACCGCCTCTTCGCCGACGTCGGCGCCGACGACCACCAGCGCCTGGCCTGCGCCGTCGCGACCCTGCGCTGGACCGCCGTCGTCGCGGGCGGCCCGGGCACCGGCAAGACGACCACGGTCGCGCGGCTGCTCGCCGTGCTGCGCGACCAGGACCCGGGCCTGCGGATCGCCCTCGCGGCGCCCACCGGCAAGGCGGCTGCCCGGCTCGGCGAGGCCATCGGCGAGGAGCGGCTCCCCGAGGCCGACCGGGCGCGGGTCGGCCGCCCCGAGGCGTCGACCATCCACCGCCTGCTCGGCTCCCGGGCCGACACCTCGTCGCGCTTCCGCCACGACCGGCACCGGCGGCTGCCGCACGACGTCGTCGTCGTCGACGAGACCTCGATGGTGTCGCTGACCCTGATGGCGCGGCTGCTCGAGGCGGTGCGCGACGACGCCCGGGTGGTGTTCGTCGGTGACCCCGACCAGCTCGCCTCCGTCGAGGCCGGCGCCGTGCTGGGCGACCTGGTGCACGCCCCCGATCTGGGCGGTGGGGCCGAGGCCCGCTCCGGCGTCCTCGACGCCGCCCTGGACGCGGTCGGGTGCACGGCGCGCCCCGACGTCAACGGCGTCGTGCGCCTCGACCGGAACTACCGCAACAACGCCGACATCGCCGCGCTCGCCGCCGCGATCCGGGACGGCAAGGCCGACGCCGTCCTGGAGTGCCTGCGCGGCGCCCCGTCACTGGAGTTCGTCGAGTACGACGATGCCGCGGCGCTGACCGAGCGGGAGCCCGCTGGGCTCGACGGGCTGCGCGAGGAGATCGTGGGCGGCGCGCGGGAGGTCGCGATCGCGGCCCGGGACGGGGACGCGGCGACCGCGCTCGAGCAGGCCGAGGAGCACCGCCTGCTCTGCGCGCACCGGCGCGGGCCCTACGGCGTCTCCCGATGGGCGGTGCAGGTCGAGCGATGGCTCGACCGGGCCGACGAGGACGGCGACGCCCTGGTCGACCCCGATCGCGCGGCCGGCGCCGAGTGGTGGCCCGGCCGGCCGCTGCTCGTCACCGCGAACGACTACGACCTCGGGCTCTACAACGGCGACACCGGCGTCGTCGTCGAGCTCCCGGCCCCGGGCGGCGGGACGCGCCCGGTCGCGGTGTTCAGCCGCGGCGGGACCCCGCTGCAGCGCTCGCCGGCCCTGCTCGGCGGTGTGCAGACGGTCCACGCCATGACGGTGCACCGAGCGCAGGGCAGCCAGTACGCCCGGGTCAGCGTCCTGCTGCCGCCCCCGGAGTCGCCGCTGCTGACCCGGGAGCTGCTGTACACGGCGGTGACGCGGGCGCGGACCTCGGTGCGTGTGGTCGGATCGGCCGAGGCCATCCGGGCGGCCGTCGAGCGGCCGGTCAGCCGTGCGTCGGGGTTCGCGCGACGTAGCCCGGGGACGTCGAGCCGGTGACGTTCGGCGGGGGGCAGTGACTGGCGGGGGGCCGGTCGGGTATCTATTCCGCCATGGACCCTTCCCTGGCCCGCAACCCCGCTGCGCTGCCGGACAGCTCGCCGGAGAAGCAGAGCGAGCTCAAGCTCAACGTCGGGATCGGCACCATCGGCACCATCCTGTCCCTGTTCGTCACGATCGTCTTCATCGCGGTGATCGACGAGCTCGTCCTCGGGATCGTGTTCGCGGTGGTGACGATCGCGTCGGCGCTGATCACGCTGTACGTGCTCCGGCGCATGCGCCGGGGTGCCCAGGCGGCGGCGACGTCGGGCACGGAGGCGGCCGCCCACTAGGTGCCCTGCGGGCTCGTGAGCCCTATCGGCGTGCTCCCCTGATTCCGTGTCATTGGGCGGATCACTGCTCACGAGCGCGCAGCGCACCTACCCGACGACGAGGCCCAGCGCGCGGCACACGTCGGCGGCCTGCGCCTCGCTGACGACGGCCCCGCGCAGCGTGCGCGGCGCGTCCGCGGACAGCTCGCCGAGGTCGGCGCCCCGCAGGTCGGCGCCGGTGAGCCGGGTGTGGGCGAGGTCGACGTCGCGCAGCGTGCAGTCGACGAGCGTGGCGTCCCGGAGGTCGGCGCCGCGCAGGTCGGCCTCGGAGAGGTCCAGCCCGCGCAGGGTCACGGCCCGCCAGAGGACGTCCTGCAGGTTGGCGAGCCCCAGGTTCGAGCCGTCGAGCCGGTAGCTGACGGCGAGTCCCCGCAGGCCGGACAGGTCGGCGCCGATCATGCGGCAGTCGGTGAAGCGGGTCTCGGTGAGCAGCGACCCGGTGAGGCGGATCCGGGAGAGGTCGGTGGCCTCGAAGACGGCGTCGGTCAGGTCGGCGTCGACGAGCGACGCGCCGGCCAGGCTGCCGCCGCGCACCAGCGCGCCGTCGAGGGTCGCCGCGTTCAGGACGGCGCCGGGGAAGCGGCACCCGTCGAGCGTCAGCCCGGTGAGGTCGACCCCGTGCAGGTCCGGCTCCTCGACCGAGCAGCGCCGCAGCACCGGATCGAGGACGTCCTGGAGCAGCGCCCGCAGGTCCAGGCCGGTCAGGTCCGCGTCCTCGACGGGCTCGCCCGCCGCCAGCAGGTCCGCCACCTCGTCGGCGCCGAGCCGTCGTCCCTCGTCCACGCCGCCCACCCTGGCAGCCGTCGCGAGCGGGAGGGCTCGCGGGCCTTCCGGCGAAGGGCGCCCCTGGGCGATCTAGCCGAGCGAAGGAGCCCTTCGCTCGGAACGGCGGCCGGCCACGCGTTCCGGTCAAGGGCGCCCTTGGACGATCTAGTCGAGCGAAGGTGCCCTTCGTTCGAAAACAGCCCTCCGGATCAGCGGTAGCCGCGGAACCCCTCCCAGGCGAGCCGGCGCTCCCGGCGCGGGTCGCTCTCGACGCGGTCGGTCGCGTCGACGATCCGCGTCAGGCGGGTGTCGGTCGTGTAGCGCGGCCAGAAGCCGGCCGGCGCCCCGTCGTGGGCGAACGAGGTCCAGTCGCGCTGCATCCGCTCCGAGGCCGCCCGCAGCGCGCGCCGGCCGCCGAGCGCGGTCAGCACCCTGCCCGCCCGGGAGTCGGCGAGCCCGAAGACCGAGTACAGCTCGGTGCCGTGCGTGGCGCGCAGTCCGAGCCAGCGCAGCAGCCGCGGCGCGAGGTCGAAGCGATACGCGTACACGGGGTGGCCCGCCGCGGCGTGCGCCTCCATGACCTGCACCGACGGGATCCAGAACATGTAGTCGCCGCCCAGGTCCTTGCGGAAGCGCGTGCCGCGGTAGGTCGCGAGGACCTCCGGACCGACCTCCGGCTGGGTCGCGGCGAACAGGGCGTCGGCGCGCTCGTCGGACACCAGCAGGTCGAGCCGCAGGCCGGGGAGCTCGAAGAGCCGCCCCTCGGTGTCGTTCGTGCCGATGATCATCGGGACCGGGTGGCTGCGGCCGGCCTCGAAGGCGTCGAGAGGGGCCTCGGGGAGGAGGTCGCCGTCGACGGTCGGGCCGGTGAGCAGGACGCCCGGGGTGTCGTCGGCGGCGTGGCGCATCCCGCGGGAAGCGGCGACGAGGTCGTCGGTCGACGCGGCCTCGAGCAGGCGGGCCGCGGTCGTGGCGGGCAACGGCTCGCGGCCGGTGCCGGGCACGGGGACGCCGGTCACCGCGGCCAGCTCCCGCAGGTACTGGCGGGCCCAGCCGGACGCGCGCTCGGTGGACCAGGCGATCCCGGGCGCGGAGCTCTCGGCGATGGCGCGGTGGAAGAGCCCCCGCGCGGCGGGCATCGTCATGAGCGTGGTCACGGAGATGGCCCCGGCGGACTCCCCGAAGATCGTGACGTTCCCGGGGTCGCCGCCGAACGCCGCGATGTTCTCCTGCACCCAGCGCAGCGCCGCGAGCTGGTCGCGCAGGCCGAGGTTCCCGTCGAGGGGCCGCTCGGGGGTGGAGAACGAGGAGAAGTCCAGGTAGCCGAGGGCGCCGAGCCGGTAGTTGACGCTGACGTAGACGACGTCGCCGGTCCGCGCCAGCCGGTGCCCGCGGTAGGTGGGGGCCGAGGCGGCGCCGAGCACGAACGCGCCGCCGTAGAACCAGACCATCACCGGGCGGGGCCGGTCGGAGGGGGCGGAGGGCGCGACGACGTTGAGGGTGAGGCAGTCCTCGTCCATCGGGGTGTGCTTGCCCGCGCCGATGAACTCGCCCATCCGCTCCTGCGGCGGGACCGGCCCGAACTCGACGGCGTCCTGGACGCCCTCCCAGGGCTCCGGCGGCTCGGGGGCCCGGAGGCGCCGGGGACCGACCGGGGGCGCGGCGTACCGGATGCCGCGCCAGGTGTGCACGCCGCGACCGACCCGGCCGCGGACGACGCCCGCCGTCGTCTTGATCTCGGTGCCCGTGTCCCCGCCCGTGCGGCTGTTACTCACCGGTTCACTGTGCGCCGCGACCGCGGTCCGGCGTCCAGCGGGTGTGGCGGACCGATCACGACGTAGTTCCCCGCTCGGCCGTACGCAAGAACACGTTGGGTGACACCATCGAGTAGAAAACGCCCGATCAGTGGCGCGTGTCGCCTTGTCGGCCCAGAGAATCACGCCGTGGACGCGGAGGTTGCAGCGGCGTTGTGGCAGGTGGAGGCCGCTTTCGTCGCGCACCAGGCCCGGGAGGTCCTCGAGAGCCTGACTCCGCGTCAGGGCCCGGTGGTGCTCGCCGAGATCGATCCGCTGGCCCTCGTCCTCGGGCTCGGCGAGACGATCGGCGCCCCGGACGACGTCCGGGCCCTCACGCCGTGGCTGCTGCGGGCGGTGGTGAGCGACGACCGGGTCGACCTGCACACGGTGCTCTCCCGGATCGCGACGTTCTGGGCCGACTGGACGACGACCGAGCGCGCCGCCGTGCGCGACTTCGTCGACACCCTCTGGGTCGCCCTCCTCGACCGGCACCCCGGTCCCGTCGCCACCCTCCCGGTCGCGACGGCGGTCTCCTTCCTCGACGACGCCTCGGGGCTCGGCGACGGGCCGGCCCGGCTGATCGGGATCTGGGAGTACAAGGACACCGCGAGCGCCGACCACCACCTCGCCGAGCTGGTCGTCGACGCCCACTACGGCGCCCGCGTGGACCCCGTCGTCCTCGCCTGGGCGTGGTCCCGGCCGCAGCGCGAACGCCTGGAGCGCGCCGCCGCCCGCGACCACGCCGAGGGCTGGGCGGGTGACCTCGGGGCCGCCCTCGACGTGCTGGCCGCCACCGGGCCGCCCTGATCGACGCGAGCCCGGGACCCGGTCGCCGTGACAGGCTGGCGGGGTGTCCGAGGCTGGCGCGGTGGAGTCCTCCTGGTCCGGCGACCGGCTCGTCGGCGAGCTCGTGCGCCGCGGGATCGGCGGGGCCGGCCCGTGGCACTCGGCGCGCCGGGTGGCCGAGGACCACCTCGCCGAGGCCGACGGCGACGTCGAGACCGCGGTGCGGCGCCTCATCGGGACCCACGTCCGGCTCGCGGCGAGCTCCGGGCTCCTGACGAGCCTCGGCGGTGCGGCCACGATGGTCGTCACTGCGCCTGCGGGTGCCACCGGCCTCTACCTCGTCTGCACCCGGCTGGCGGCCGCGATCGCGACCGTGCGCGGCCACGACCCGGCCGACCCGGTCGTGCGCACTGCGGTCCTGCTCGCCGTCCTCGGCTCCGACGGGTCCGAGCTCGCCGAGCGCACCGGCATCGACCTGCAGGAGATCTCGCTGCTCGCCGGGCTGCGGCGCCTCCCGTCCGAGGTCCGCGCCCAGCTCGACCGCCGCATCGGTTACCGCCTGGTCAGCCGCGCCGGGCGCCGCGGGGTGCTCAACCTGACCAAGCTCATCCCCGTCGTCGCGGGCCCGATCGGGGCCGGGGCGGACGGGCTCGCCGCCCGGACGGTGGCCACCTACGCCGACGTCACGTTCTGGATCCGTCGTCCGCCTGCCCCTTACGAGTGATCCATGGTGAGTCGTGGTGCGGATGATGTGCATGTGGGTGTCATGGTCGCCGCGCGAACGACGGTGGAGCGGAGGGCACGATGGCGGCGCGGTGGTCGGCGTCCGGGACGACGCGAGGCGGGCGGGGGGATCACCCCGGCGCGCCGGAGCGTCCCGGCCGCCGCGAGGGCAGCGGGAGGCGCCGGGGACGACTGGTCCTGGGCCTCGGGGCAGTCGCGCTCGCCGCGGTGCTCGCCCCGGCCGCGATGGCCGGCCCGGAGCCCGGGACGACGCCCGACCCGGCCCGCGCGGTGACGTCCCTGCCGGCGGCGACCCTGCCGCCGGCGGACCCGTCCGGCGCGTCGATCAGCGCGCTCCCGCTCGCGGCGCAGGGTCGCGACGGC
>JAICLN010000038.1 GCA_025925615.1 Actinomycetospora sp.
ACCGGGCCGTCGCGCTCGTCGCGGCGGGCGAGCACGCGGCCGAGGCGGACCGCGAGCGCGACGACGTCGTCGTGGTCGACGTGGGTCGCGACGCCGGGCCGTCGGAGCGCGCCGCGGTGGTGCGCGGGCTCGTGGACGCCGGGATCGACGTGCTCGGGGTCGGGCCGCGGCGCCGGCTCGAGGACGCGTTCCTGGCGCTGATCGGTGAGGAAGGGGGACCGTCGTGAGCCCGGACCTGCCTGGTCAGGGGTTGGCGGACCGTCGGCTGGGGCCGCGGCTGGCCTCGGCCGGCGCGACGCTGCCGGTGCGGGTCGAGCTGCTGCGCCAGCTGCGGCGTCGTCGCACCCAGATCACGCTCGGGCTCGCGGTGCTGCTGCCGTTCGTGCTGTGGATCGCGTTCTCGGTGGGTCGCTCGTCGCCCTCGGGCGCGGCCGGGGTGTCGTTGACCGACCTCGCCCAGACGTCCGGGGCGAACTTCACCGTCTTCGCGCTGTTCTCCTCGGCGAGCTTCCTGTTCGTCGTGGTCGTCGCGCTGTTCTTCGGGGACACCATCGCGAGCGAGGCCTCGTGGTCCTCGCTGCGCTACCTGCTCGCGATCCCCGTCCCCCGGGTGCGGCTGCTGCGCCAGAAGGTGATCGTCGCCGGGATCCTCTCGACCGCGGCCCTCGTCGTGCTCCCGCTGGTCTCGCTCGCGCTGGGGACGCTGGTCTACGGCGACGGCCCGTACTCGTCGCCGACGGGCGAGACGCTGCCGTACGGGACCGCGGTGCTGCGGCTGCTCCTCGTGGTCGCCTACCTGGCGCTGTACCTGGCGTGGGTCGCGGGCGTCTCGACGCTGCTGTCGGTGGCCACGGACGCGCCGCTCGGGGCGGTCGGCGGCGCGGTCCTGATCTCGATCCTCTCGCAGATCCTCGACACCATCGACGCGCTCGGCTCGGTCCGCGACGCCCTGCCCACGCATTACGCGTTCGCGTGGTCGGACCTGCTGACGACGGACGTGGACGCGAGCGACGTGGTGCGGGGCGTGCTCGCGGGCCTGGTGTGGGCGACGGCGTTCGGCGCGACGGCGGTGTGGTGGTTCCGGTGGAAGGACATCACGTCATAGGTGCGCTTCGCGCTCGTGAGCACTTTCCGGGGCTATAGCCCCGGAAAGTGCTCACAAGGGCCGGAGGCCCACATAGGCACCCTCCACCCGGAACCGCAGGCCGTCCTCGGCGTACTGCTCCAGCGCGTGCGCGATCCACCCGACGGTGCGCGCCACGGCGAACACCGCCTCCCCGGCCTCGGCCCGCATCCCGAACGCGTGCTGCACGGCCGCGAGCGCCAGATCCACGTTGGGGAACACCCCGGGCCGCCCCGCCACCGCCGCTGTCAGCCGCCCGACGAGGGCCGCCGCCTCGCTGCCCGGGATCAACTCCAGCAGGACGGCCGCCCGCGGGTCGCGCGCCCGGTAGATCGAGTGCCCGAATCCCGGCAGCCGCTCCCCCGCGCGCAGCCGCTCGGCCACCGCGGCCTCCGGGTCGGCCAGCGCTTCGGTGAGGAAGCGGTACGCCGACGTGCTCGCCGTGCCGTGCACCGGCCCGTCGAGCGCCCCGAGCCCGGCCGACACCACCGCGTACGGGTGCGCCCGCGCGCTCGCCGCCACCCGCGCAGCCATCGTCGAGGCCGCGAGCCCGTGGTCGGCGAGCAGCACGAGCGCCGTCCGCAGCACCTCCGGGGGCTCCTTCGACGCCGGGTCCGTCGCGAGGGCCGGCCACAGCCCGCCCTCGCCCACGGCCCCGACCATTCCTCGCAGGCACCGCATCCCCGTCGCGACCACGGCGGCCGGCTCGAGGTCGAACCGCCACGGGTCGAGTGCGGCGAGGGTGGCGACGGCGACCCGGAGCCGGTCGGTCGGGCGCGGTCGCCCGGGCATGCGCGCGACCAGGTCGCGGACCGGCCCGACGACGCCGTCGAGGTCCGGCTCCGGGAGCGCCGCGTCGCGATCGCCCGACCAGAGCAGGGCCGCGACCCGCTCCGGGGTCTCGGTGCGGGCGAGGTCGGTCACTCGGTGGCCGCGGTAGAAGACGTCGTCGTCCTCGATCAGCGTGAGCCGCGTCGTGATCGTCTCGGCGACCCCGGTGGGCCGTCGGGTCGCGCCGCGGGTCGCCACGAGGGCCTCCACCTGGGCGGCGTCGAACGTGCTGGCCCGCCCGCCGGTACCGCGGGTCGAGGTGAGCAGGCCCCGGCTCACGTAGGCGTAGAGCGTCTCGGGCTTCACACCGAGCCGCGCCGCGGCCTCGGCGGTCGTCAGGGTCGCCACGAGGTCTGACCCTATCAAGATTGATACGGTCAAGATTGACTGCATTGATCGCCCGCGCGCATCGTCGTCGTCATGACCATCGACACCGTCCCCGCCGGACTCCGCGGCGTGGCCGTCAGCGACACCGCGATCGGCGACGTCCGGGGCGACGAGGGCTACTACCACTACCGCGGCCGCTCGGCCGTCGAGATCGCGCGCACGCGGACCTTCGACGACGCCGCGGCGCTCGTCCTCGACGGCGAGCTGCCCGACAGGGATCCAGGACAGCACGCCGATAGGGCCGGCCGCGCGCACTTCCGTGCCGAGCTCGCCGAGCGCCGGGAGCTGCCGGGCGCGGTCCACGCGATCCTGCCGACCCTCGCCGCCGCCGGGTCCGAGTTCGCCCCGCTCGCCGGCCTGCGGGCCGCCCTGGCGACGCTCGGCGCCGCGGACGGCCTCGCCCCGGTCTGGGGCTCCACCCCGCGGGCCCGGCGCGCCGACGCCCTGCGCGTCGTCGCCGCCACCCCCACCGTCCTCGCCGCCCTCCACCGGCTGCGCCACGGCCTCGAGCCGGTCGCGCCGCGCGACGACCTGCACGGCGCGGCCTCCTGGCTGCACCTGCTCACCGGCGCCGAGCCCGATCCGCGCGCCGCGGCCGCCGTCGAGCACTACCTCGTCGCGACCATCGACCACGGCTTCAACGCCTCGACGTTCACCGCCCGCGTCGCGGCGTCGGCGGGCACCGACGTGGCCTCCGCGGTCGTCGCGGCGCTCGGCACCTTCGCCGGCCCGCTGCACGGCGGCGCCCCGGACCGCGCGCTGGAGGCCGTCGACGAGATCGGCTCGCCCGAACGGGTCGACGACTACGTCCTCGCGAAGCTGGCGGCGGGCGACCGGATCATGGGGTTCGGGCACGCCGTGTACCGCACCGCCGACCCGCGTGCGGTGCTGCTGCGCGAGGTGGCCCGCGGGCTGCGCGACCGGCCCGGCGGCGAGATCGTCACGGTCGCCGAGACCGTGCAGGAGCGCACCGAGGCGCTGCTGGCCGAGCACCGGCCGGGCCGCGACCTGCGGGCCAACGTGGAGTTCTGGGCCGGCGTGGTCATGCACCTGGCCGGCATTCCGCGGGAGATGTTCACGCCGACGTTCGCGGTCAGCCGCGTCGTCGGGTGGTGCGCCCACGTGCTGGAGCAGGCGGGGACCTCGACGATCATCCGGCCGTCGGCGCGGTACGTGGGACCGACGCCGTCGGTGTGACCCGCCCGCCCCGGCGCGCGCGAGGGGACACCCTTCGGTCGATCTAGTCGACCGAAGGGTCCCCTCGCGCGGAACCGTCCCGCCCCCACATCCGGCCGCTCGCCGCACAACCCCCTCGATCCTGCCCGCCACCGGGCAGGAAACTGGCCTGAATCGACGAAGCCGTGCAGGCTCGTCGTCATGGACCCCGAGCTCGTCCGCCACGTGGCGGCGTCGACGGGTCTGCCCGGACCGGTCGCCGCGCGGGTGGTGGCCGACGTCGTCGCCTACTTCTCGGAGACCACCGAGGAGTTCGTGCGCCGTCGTCACCGGGAGCTGCAGGCCCACGAGAAGCGCAACGCCGAGATCTGGACCGTGATCGCCGATGAGCTCTCCGCTCGTCCGGTCACGCCCGGGCCGGTCAGCGAGCGGCGCCTGCGACGCATCGTCTACGGCTGAGTCATCGACGGAGTGGGGAGCAGCGCATGTGCGGCATCGTGGGGTACGTCGGCACCCGTCCGGCAGCAAGGATCCTCGTCGAGGGCCTCGCGCGTCTGGAGTACCGCGGGTACGACTCGGCAGGTCTCGCCGTCGCGTACCGCAAGGCGCTCCGGACGACGAAGGCCGTGGGCCGCGTCGACGACCTGCGGGCCGCCCTGGGGGACGAGCCCAGCCCGGGCCGGGTCGGGATCGCCCACACCCGCTGGGCCACCCACGGGGAGCCGAGCGAGCGCAACGCCCACCCGCACACCGACGCGTCGGGCCGGATCGCGGTGGTCCACAACGGGATCGTCGAGAACGCCGAGGAGCTGCGGGCGAAGCTCATCGCGGACGGGGTCGTGTTCGCGAGCGACACCGACACCGAGGTCCTCCCCCACCTGATCGCGAAGGCGGCCGGCGACGACTCGCGGACCCTCGAGGAGGCCGTTCGCGAAGCCCTGCGCGTGGTCGAGGGCACCTACGGACTCGTCGTGCTCGACGCACGGCGCCCCGACGAGCTGGTCGTCGCCCGCAACGGCAGCCCGATCGTGCTGGGGCTCGGCGACGGCGAGATGTTCGTGGCCTCCGACGTCGCCGCGCTGGTCCGGCACACCCGCCAGGTCGTCTTCCTCGCCGACGGCGAGCTCGCGACGATCACCGCGACCGGCTACGAGGGCTCCCGCCTCGGCCCGCCGACCACGGTCGACGTGGACGACGACGACTACGACCTCGACGGCCACCCCGACTTCCTCTCCAAGGAGATCCACGAGCAGCCCGCGGCCCTGCGCCGGGTCCTCGCCGGCCGGCTCGACACCCGGTTCGCGACGGCGCGTCTCGACGGCCTGCGTCTCGACCCCCGCGAGCTGCGGGGCATCCGCCGCGTGACGTTCCTGGGCTGCGGCTCGGCGCTCTACGCCGGCCAGATGGGCGCGATGTTCATGGAGGAGCTCGCCCGCGTCCCCGCCGACGCCGAGCAGGCCAGCGAGTTCCGCTACCGCAACCCGCTGGTCGATCCGGACACGCTCTACGTCGCGGTCAGCCAGTCCGGCGAGACCATCGACACCCTGGCCGCGGTGGAGGAGCTGCAGCGCAAGGGCGGCCGGGTCGTCGGGTGCGTCAACGTCATCGGGTCGGCGATCGCGCGGCAGTGCGGGGCGGGCATGTTCCTGCACGCGGGCCCCGAGGTCTCGGTGGCCTCGACGAAGGCGTTCAGCTCGATGACGACGTCGTTCGCGCTGCTCGCGCTGCTGCTCGGCCGGGTGCGGGACCTGTCGTCGGCGCACGGCACCCGACTCGTCGACGGTCTGCGGCGGCTGCCCGACGCGGTGGAGCACGCCCTGGCCGGCGAGGCGGAGGTCGCGGCCGTGGCGCGCAGGTACGCCGAGGCGCGCTCGATGTTCTACCTGGGACGCGTGCGGGGGTCGGCGGTCGCGCGGGAGGGCGCGCAGAAGCTCAAGGAGATCTCCTACGTGCACGCCGAGGCGTATGCCGCCGCGGAGCTCAAGCACGGCCCGCTCGCGCTGGTCGACGCCACGATGCCGTGCGTGGTGGTCGTGCCGGACGACGAGCTGATCGCCAAGAACGTCTCGACGATCGAGCAGATCAAGGCCCGTGGCGGCCCGGTGATCGCGGTGACGAACGCCGACCTGCCCGACGGGCTCGCGGACGCCGTCCTGCGCGTGCCCCGCCTGGAGCCCGAGCTCGACCCGATCCTGCTCGGCATCCCCCTGCAGATGCTGGCCTACCACTGCGCCGCGGCGCTGGGCCGCGACATCGACAAGCCGCGGAACCTCGCGAAGTCGGTGACGGTGGAATAGGTGGGCGAAGCCCTCGTGAGCACTTTCCGGGCCTATAACCCCGGAAAGTGCTCACGAGCCGGAGGCACCTCGCACCTCGAACGTCACCGCATCGCCGTGCACGTCCACCACGACCTCCGACCCGCCCGGCACCGCCCCAGCGACGATCCGCCGCGCGATCGGCCGCTCCACCTCGCGGGCCACGACCTGGCGCAGCCCTCGTGCTCCGGAGCGCCGGTCGGTCCGCCCGGAGAGCAGTGCCAGCGCCGCCGGCGTCACCCGGAGGGTCACGTCCCGGGCCGCCAGCCGCTCGCGGGTCGAGGCCAGCAGCAGCTCGACGATCTGCCCCAGCCGCTCCGCGGACAGCGGCGAGAACAGCACGACGTCGTCGATCCGGCCCAGGAGCTCCGGACGCAGCGACCGCCGCAGCACCGTCATCACCGGTTCCCGCGCCGCCTCGACGTGCTCCCCCGCCACGGCCAGCTCCGCCGCCGCCAGGTTCGACGTCATGATCACGACGGTGTCGGTGAACGACGTCGTCCGCCCGTGCGTGTCGGTGAGCCGCCCGGCGTCGAGGATCCCCAGCAGCACGGCGACGACGTCGGGGTGGGCCTTCTCGATCTCGTCGAAGAGCACCACGCTCGACGGCCGGCGCCGGACCGCCTCGGTCAGCTCGCCCGGGCGGTCGTGCCCGACGTAGCCGGGCGGGGCCCCGGTGAGCCGCGAGACGGTGTGCTTCTCGGCGAACTCCGCCATGTCGAACCGCACCAGCCCGGCGTCCGAGCCGTGCACCGCGGACGCCAGCGCCCGCGCCAGTTCGGTCTTCCCGACCCCGGTCGGCCCCACGAACAGCAGCGACGCGATCGGCCGCGAGGGGTCGGCGAGCCCGGCCCGCCCGGTGAGGACCGCGTCGACCACCGTCTCCACCGCCGGATCCTGCCCGACGACCCTCGACCTCACCCTCACGTCGAGGTCCATGAGGCGGAGACGGTCGTCCTCGGTGAGGTCGGCGACCGGCAGGCCCGTCGTGTCGGCGACCACCTGCGCGACGTCGGCCGGGGTCACCGTCGGGGTGTCGGTGCCGCCGGTGTCCACGCTGCGGGTCCGCACCCGCGCGGCCGCGCGGTCCAGGGCGTCGAGCGCCTTGTCGGGCAGCCGGCGGTCGTGGACGTGCTTGGTCGTCAGCTCGACGGCGGCACGGCGCGTCGCGGGCGGGAGGACGACGCGGTGGTGGGCCTCGTACCGGCTCGCCGACCCGTCGAGGACGGCCAGCGCCTGTTCCGGCGTCGGCTCCTCGACCGTGATCGTCGCGAGCCGGCGGGCCAGCGCCGCGTCCGGCTCGACGTGGCGGCGGTACTCCGCGGTCGTCGTCGCCCCGATCAGACGCAGCTCGCCGCGGGCCAGCGCCGGCTTGAGCATCGACGCCGCGTCCATCGTGCCCTCCTGCCCAGCGCCCGCCCCGACGATCATGTGGAGCTCGTCGACGAACAGCACGACGTCGGGGTGCGAGGCCTCCCGGAGCACCGCGGTCAGGCGTTCCTCGAACTCGCCGCGGTACTTCGTCCCGGCGACCATCCCGCCCAGGTCCACCGCGACGATCCGCACCCCGCGCAGCGCCCCCGGGACGCGGTCCTCGACGACCCGCGTCGCGATCCCCTCGACGACCGCGGTCTTCCCGACGCCGGGCTCCCCCAGCAGCACCGGGTTGTTCTTGCTGCGCCGCGCCAGCACCTCCACGACCTGCGCGATCTCGGAGTCCCGCCCGATCACCGGGTCGAGCCGGCCCGCGCGGGCGTCCGCGGTGAGGTCGTGCCCGTGGCGGTCGAGGGTGGGCGTGCGCCGCGGGGGGCGGGAGGGTCCTGACGCCGGGTCGGTGCGGGTCGGGCCCTCCGCCCGGTGCCGCCCGTCCCCCGGCCGGTCGTCGGTGCGCCGGCC
This sequence comes from Actinomycetospora sp., assembly GCA_025925615.1. GTDB lineage: Bacteria > Actinomycetota > Actinomycetes > Mycobacteriales > Pseudonocardiaceae > Actinomycetospora. The sequence continues at coordinate 7,729 of JAICLN010000038.1, forward strand.
CCCGTCGGGACGGTCGTCGCGGTCGGGCTCCCCGAACAGCAGCCCGAGGTCGAGATCGACGAGCCGGCCCACGATCCCCTCGAGCAGGGAGTCCGCGGGACGGGCGCGGTCCTCGTCGTGCGAGTCGGGCACGGAACCTCCAGGGGTGGGTTGCCCTCCAGAGTGCCCGCGGTCGGCCGCTCGTGCCCGTCCGGTTTCGTCGTCGGCCCGGCCCGACGTCGAGGGGCACGGCAGGCAGGTTCGTCGGCCCGCGGGTCGGCCTGGCGTGCCCCTGATCATGTGGCCGGGGTGGGCCGGCCGTGATCGTCGGCCCGGCCCGCCGTCGAGGGGCACGGCAGGCAGGGTCGTCGGCCCGCGGGTCGGCCGCTCGTGCCCGTCCGATCGCCGACCCCGATGACGAGGCCCGGATCAGTCCGACGCCGCCGCCACCAACCGCGCGTAGGGCCCGTCCGCCGCGAGCAGCTCCGCGGGCGGCCCCAGCTCGACGATCTCGCCGTCCGCCATCACGGCCACCCGGTCGGCCCGCGCCGCGGTGTGCAGCCGGTGCGCGATCGCGATCACCGTGCGGCCGGCGAGCACCCGGTCGAGGGCGCCCTCGGCGCGCCGGGCGGAGGCGGTGTCGAGCAGCGAGGTGGCCTCGTCGAGCACGACGGTGCCCGGGTCGGCGAGGACCACCCGCGCGAGCGCGAGCTGCTGGGCCACCGGCGCCGGCACCGTCACCGCACCGGCCCCGACCGCGGTGTCGAGGCCGTCGGGCAACGCCGCGGACCAGTCGTCGAGCCCGACCAGTGACAGCGCGGCCCGCAGGTCCCCGTCCGAGAAGTCCCCGGCCGGCAGCGCGAGGTTGTCCCGGAGGGTTCCGGTGAAGACGTGGTGCTCCTGGGTGAGCAGCAGCACCTCGCCGCGCAGGGTGTCGTCGTCGAGCGCGGCGACGTCGCGGCCGTCGATCCGAACCGCACCCGACGTCGGGGCCGAGATCCCGGTGACGAGCCGGGCCAGCGTCGACTTGCCTGCCCCCGACCCGCCGACCACCGCGAGCCGCTCTCCCGGCGGCACGACCAGGTCGACCCCGCGCAGGACGGGGCGGTCCGCGCGGTAGGCGAACCGGACCGCCTCGAGGTGCAGTCCGCGCTCGCCGGTCCACGGGCCCGCGATCGGCGAGCGGCGCTGCTCGGGGACCCGGACGCCGAGCACCCGGCGCAGCGCCACGACGGCCACCATGAGGTCCTCCGCCCACCACAGGGCGGTGTCGAGCGGTCCGGCGAGGGCCTGGACGTAGACGACCATCGTCGTGACCTCGCCCAGCGACACCATCCCCGCGGAGTACGCCCACGCCCCGAGCGCGAGCGTCGCCGCGACCGGCAGGACGTGGGAGATCTCCAGCCAGGGCGTCCACCGCACGTGCAGTGACCGCAGGTCCCGTTCCCGGTCCACGCCGGCGACCAGCGCCGCGTCGTCGCCGGCGGCACGGCGCTCGACGAGGCCGAGCGCGTCGAGGGTCCGCGCTCCCGCCGTCGACTCGTGGACCCGCGCGGCGAGGCCGGCCCATGTGTCGAGCATCCGCTGCATCGCCGTGGGCAGGTTGCGCCACAGTAGGCGCGTCGGGAGCACCACCGTCGGGACCGCCACCAGCAGCGCGAGCGCCAGCAGCGGCGACGTCACCACCATCGCGGCGATCGTGAGCACGACCGTGACCACCGCCGTGAGGATCTCCGGGACCCCGTGGCGCAGCGCGGAGTCCACCCGGTCGAGGTCGGTGGTCGCGCGGGAGAGCAGCGCTCCGGTGCCGACCGACTCCACGGTCGACAACGGCAGGGCCAGCGCCCGGTCGACGAGCCCGGTCCGGTTGGCCGCGAGCAGCTCCTCGCCCAGCACGCCGGCCCGCAGCCGGGCGGCCCGCGCCAGCACCGCGGTGACCAGCAGCGCGGCCAGGAAGGCGACCGCGAGCAGGTCGATCCGGGACGCGGAGCGCTGCCCCGTGACCTCGTCGACGAGGGCGCCGAGCAGCTGCGGCCCCACCAGGCCGGCGCCGGTGGCCGCGAGGAAGCACGCCGCCGTCCCCGTCACGCGTCCCCGGTGGGCGCGCAGCACGCCGCGCCCCCACACCCAGGCCTCGTGGGGCGTCGCGTAGTCGAGGACGGCGGTCACGGGGTGCTCCTCTCGAGGGTGCGGGTGAGGTCGACGACGTGGTCGGCGACGCGGCGCCAGGGCGTTCCCTGGCTGAGGACGACCGTGGTGCGGCCGCGGCGCAGTACCGCGACCCGGGCGGCGATCCACGCCTCGGTGTGGGCGTCGACCGCGGACGTCGGCTCGGAGAGCACGAGGACGTCCGCGTCGGTGAGCAGCACGCGGGTCAGCGCCAGCCGCTGCCGCTGTCCGCCCGAGACCTCGCGCCCGCGCTCCCCCAGGACCTCGTCCAGGCCGTCCGGGAAGCCGTCGACGACCTCCGTCGCCGCGGCCGCGTCGAGCGCCGTCGCGACGTCCAGCGCGCCGCGCGCGACGAGCTCGTCGCGCAGCCGTCCCGAGAACCACAGGTCCTCGGGATGGGCGTGGACCACCCGCCGTCGCAGGCTCGCGAGGTCGACCCGGTCCGTCGCCACGCCCGCGATGCGCGCGGACCCGACGCCGTCGGGGAATCGCGTCAGGCGCGCGGCGAGCGCCGCGGCGTCCGGGCCGGCGTCGACGACGGTGAGCGCGCCCGCGGGCGCCTCCAGCCCGGTGAGGGGATCCTGGAGCGCCGGTGGACCCGGCGGGATCGCGACCGGGTCCGGTGGGGACGTCAGCAGGGGACGCAGGCCGAGCAGCCGGACCACCCGACGCGCGCCCGCACGGGCGGCGGCGAGCGAGCCCACGGCCTCGGTGGCGGTGGTGACCGGGACGACGAGGAACGCCGAGGCCCCGTACACCGCCACCAGCTCGCCGGGGCCGATCGTGCCGGCCACCGCGAGCCGCGCTCCGAGCCACGTGATGGCCACGAGCACCAGGCCGGGGAGCAGCACCTCGGCGCCCGCGAGCCAGGCGGTGCTGCGCGCGACGAGGATCCCGGCGTCACGCACGCGCGTGGTGGCCTCCCCGGCGCGGGCCGCGAACCGCGACTCCCCGCCGATACCGCGCAGGATGCGCAGGCCGGAGACGATGTCGGCGGCCAGCGCGTTCACCGCGGTCAGCTCGCCCCGCTGGTGGTCCATGTTCCGTTGCAGGGGCGCGATCAGCGGACCGATCCCGGCCACGGCGAGCGGGACCCCGACGAGCGCGACGGCCCCGAGCAGCGGCGAGCGGGTGAGCAGCCCCGCCCCGACCAGGCCGAACGCCACCACCGAACCCGCGAGGCGCCCGAGCGTCTCGAACAGGTTCCCGATCTTGTTCAGGTCGGACGTGGTGACGGCGGTGACGTCGCCCGCGGCGGCCTGCGGGGTCAGCGAGGCGCCGAGGCGCAGGACGTGGCCCGACACGGTGCGCTGGGTGGCCGACGCCGCGTGCAGCCACAGCCCGTGCGATCCGACGTCGAGCGCCGCCATGCTCGCCATCTGGACGAGACCCAGGGCGACGATGATCCCGACGTCCCGGGCGAGGGCGCCGGTGTCACCACGTGCGACCCCGGTGTCCACGGCCGACCCCGCGACCAGCGGGATCAGCGCACCGGGCGCGAGCCAGAGCGTGCCGACGACGACCGTCGCGGCGGCGAGCCACGGCCGGGATCGCAGGACCGCGAGCAGGAAGTGGCCCGGGGTCAGCGGGTCGTGCAGCCGGAGCGACGGCGCCGGGTACGGGCGGCGGGACGGGGCGACTCAAGTGTCGGGGCGTGGCCTCATGTCGACGACGCTAGGTCGCCGTCGGACCGCGCCGCGACCGGTTTACCGGCCGGTGCCGATCAGAAGGGCTCGACGCTGACGACGCCGGGCAGCAGGCGGACGCGCTCGGCGAAGGCGTCGCACTCGGTGGTGGTCAGCGCGACGGTGCAGGAGATGCAGGAGCAGGAGACGCCCTCGTGGACGTCGACGGAGAAGTCCGGGACCCGATAGCCCAGCTCACAGAGCTGCGAGGCGAGGGTCATGACGCCGGGCATGCCACCGGTGGTGACGATGGTCCACGGCCGGGGCAGGCGGGAGGGGCGGCGGCCCGGTCCGTTGACGGCGCGCTCGACGTCGGCGGCGGGGATCGGGGCGGGCTCGAGGGTCGTCACGACGTAGCTCCTGGTGCTGGATCCGCTAGAGGGAATCCGAGCCAGGTCTCGGGGTCGTGCTCGGCTCACGGTCGCGCAACCGTGTCTCTGCGCGCCGGGAGCCTGGCTCACCCGACGCGCTGGAGTACTACTGCTCCGAGCCGCGCGATCATGGCGGTGATGTTACCCAGGCCACCCCGGCACGCAAGTCGACACCCCCTAGACCATCACGATCCCGCCGTCGATCATCGGCGCCTGCCCGGTCATGTAGTCCGCGTCGTGGCTCGCGAGGTAGGAGACGAACGACGCGACGTCCTCGGGCGTCTGGACCCGCCCCAGCGCGATGAGCTGGGAGTACTGCGCGAGCGCCTCCCCCTGACCGGTGCCGAGGTAGCGGCCGAGCCCCAGGTCGATCTCGTCCCACATCGGGGTGCCGACGATCCCGGGGCAGTAGGCGTTCACCGTGATCTGGTGCGGCGCCAGCTCCTTCGCCGCGGCCTGGGTGAGCGCCCGGACGGCGAACTTCGAGGCCGAGTAGTGCCCGAGGTGGTCGAACCCCTGGTGCCCGGCGATGGACGACGCCGAGATGATCTTGCCGCCCCTGCCCTGCTCGATCATCGCCTCGGCGGCGGCCTGCAGGCACCAGAGCACCCCGCCGACGTTGACGCCGAGCATGTGCTCCAGGTCTGCGGGCGAGACCTCCAGCAGCGTCTTGACCTGGGCGATGCCGGCGTTGGAGACCATGACGTCGATGCCGCCGAGCTCCTCGCGGGCCTCGGCGACGAGCGCGAAGCAGGCCTCACGGTCGGCGACGTCCGCACCCTGCGACTCGGCCCGCCCACCGGCGTCGGTGATCGCCTTCGCGGTCTCGGCGGCGGTCCGGACGTCGACGTCGGAGACCATGACGGCGAGCCCGTCCGCGGCCAGGCGCTTCGCGATCGCGGCCCCGATCCCGCGCCCCGCCCCGGTGACGACGGCGACGCGCTGCTGCGTCCCTTCCCGACCCGCCCGGCTCACGGCTGCACCAGGATCTTCACGTTGGACTCCTTGTGGTCGATGAGCTCGCGGAAGCCGCGGTCGACGATGTCGTCGAGCCCGATGCGCCCGGTGATGAACTGGTCCACGTCGACCGTGCCGGAGCGGATGAGCTCGATGACCTCCTCGTGCCGGTTGGCGTAGGCCAGCGAGCCGACCAGGAAGATCTCGGAGAACACCAGTGAGTTGACGTCGAAGGTCGCGGGGTGGCCCCAGATCGAGACGTTGACGCAGGTCCCGCCGGGACGGGTGCTGGCGACGGCGGCCGCGAGGACCTCGTTCACCCCCGCGCACTCGAAGGTCACGTCGGCGCCCCGACCGCCCGTGAGCTCGCGGATCGCGTCGGGCACGTCGACCTCGGTCGGGTCGAGCACGTGGTCCGCGCCGGCGCCTGGGGCCTTCGCCTTCCGGGCCTCGGCGGGCTCCACGACGATGACCTGACCGGCCCCGGTCGCCCGGAGCGCGGCGGCGGTGACCAGGCCGATCGGGCCGGAGCCGAAGACGGCGGCCGTCCCGCCCTGCGGGAGGCCCGAGAGCTTCGTCGCGTGGTAGCCCACGGCGAGCGGTTCGACGAGGGCGCCCTGCTCGGGGGTCAGTCCGTCGATCCGGTGGACCCAGCGCTGGTCGACGATCATCCGCTCCGCGAAGCCGCCCTGGTCGCCGTCGAGCCCGATGAAGCCGAGCTTGCGGCAGATGTTGTAGCGGCCGTCGCGGCACGCGGTGCACTCGCCGCACACGTCGTAGGGCTCGACGACGACGCGGTCGCCCTCCGACAGTCCGGTCACGCCCTGGCCCAGTTCGGCGACCACGCCCGAGAACTCGTGGCCGAGCGTAATGGGCACGCCTCCGCCCGTGAGGGGGTGCGGGTTCGCGGGGGTGGGCGCGAAGATCGGCCCGTCGAGGAACTCGTGCAGGTCGGTGCCGCAGATCCCGCACCACTCGACGGCGATCTGCACCTGCCCCGGCCCCGGGTGCGGTTCGGTGACGTCCTCGATGCGGACGTCACCGCGTCCGTGGAAGCGCGCGGCCTTCATGGGTCCTCCCAGCGATCGAAGGACCCCATCCCACGCGCGTGACCCCCGTCACGGCCAGGGTTGCACCGGTGTTGCAGACCCGAGGAGCCGCGTGAGCACCTCGGGGCCGGGCGGGACGACCTCGACGCCGGGCGCGATGCGATAGGGCCGCGCCGCGATCAACCCGCCGAGGACGCGGCGCAGACGGGACAGCTCCGCGCGGACGGTGACGAGGTGGTCGGCGTCGTCGTAGAGCGCGCGGCTCAGCGACGCGGCGTCGAGGCCGGCGGTGCCGGCGCACATCAGCAGGGCGAGGATCTGCTGGTGGCGCAGCGAGAGCGCGTGGCGCCACTCCTCCCGACCCTCGACGACGGCGCCGGGCGGGTCGCCGTGGGGATCCAGGCGCAGCCGGGTGACGCCCTCCCCCGCGGCACAGGGCCGCAGCACCCAGCCACTGGGCACCCGCTCGGGCAGGCAGGCGCCGAGCCCGTGGACGAGGAGGGCCTCGCCCGCGCGCGGGACGGCCACCCGGTCGCGGGGCGCGAGTCCGGTCGCCGCGGCGACCCACCCGTGGTCGTCGACGACGAGTGCCGGTCCGCGCTCGCGGGCCAGCACCGGGGCCGCGACCGCGCGGAGTCCCTCGATCCGGGCCTCGTGGCGCGCCCACAGCCCGGACTCGGCCAGGCGGACCGCGGTCTGGACCAGGGCGACGGTGGTCGGGTGGACGGTGGGCGCAGGGCCCGAGAGGTCGACGACGCCGAGCATCTCGCCGGTGCGCGGGTCGTGGATCGGGCTCGCGGTGCAGGTCCACGGATGCTGGGCGCGCACGAAGTGCTCGGCCGAGAACAGCTGGACCGAGGCGTGCTCGGCGAGCGCGGTCCCGATGGCGTTCGTCCCGACGGAGGCCTCGGTCCAGTCGGCGCCGGGGAGGAACCCGAGGTCGTCGGCGAGGCGGTTGACCTTGAGCGCGCCCTCCCGCCACAGCACGAACCCGTCGGCCGCGGTGATCACCATGATGTGCTCGGCGTCCTCGGCCACCGCGGTCAGGCTCGCCCGCAGGGCCGGCAGGACGTTCGCGATCGGGGACTCGGCCCGCCGCCGCTCGACGACGTCGGGGGTCGCCGGCTGGTCGAGGGTGCGACCGTCCGGGGCCACGCCGTAGGACAGCACGCGGTCCCAGGAACGGCTCACCACCCGACGCGGTGGCGTCGGCGAGCGGGACCCGGTCAGCCGAGCGTCGTGCGCCTGGTGGAGCAGGCGCGCGTGCCGGCGCAGATCCGTCGTCCGCGTCACCGCGCAGACGTCGTCGTCCACCACGCGCACCTCCGCCAGGGACGTCCGATCCCTGTGACCCGGAGCATAACCGCGCGGGCGAGGTGGCAGGCAGTCGTCGCGGCCCGGCGCGGCCCGGCCCATGATCAGGAGCACCTCCGGCAGGTTTGCGGGCGTCATGGGCTGCCGCACGTGCCCCTCGTCGAGCGGGCCGACGGCGCGCGACCAGGTGCCCAAGATCAGGAGCACAACCGGCAGGCCGCAGGGCGCTATGGGCTGCCGGACGTGCCCCTCGCCGCGGGAGCGCGGGCCGCGCCCGGGGCGTACGGGTCGACCGGCGGCGTCCCGGGCACCCCCGGCCGGTGACCGAACCGCTCGACCTCTTCTCCACCCCGGACGCGCCCAACTCCCCCGGCCCGATCCGCGACGCCGAGGCCGCCGCGCCCACCGAGGCCCCCGACCTCGACACGCTGCGCGAGCGCGCCGCCGGCTGCACCGCCTGCGAGCTGTACGAGGGCACGACCGGCACCGTCTTCGGCGTCGGCCCGGCGACCGCCCGGATGATGTTCGTGGGCGAGCAGCCCGGTGACCAGGAGGACCGGGCGCTCGAGCCGTTCGTCGGCCCCGCCGGGCGGCTGTTCGACGGCGCGCTGGTCGAGGCGGGCATCGCCCGCGAGGACGCCTACGTCACGAACGCGGTCAAGCACTTCTCGTTCCGTCGCCAGGGCAACCGGCGGATCCACCAGGCGCCGAAGGTCGGGCACGTCCGGGCCTGCCGGCCGTGGCTGGACGGCGAGCTCGCGCTGGTCCGCCCGCACGTGCTCGTCACCCTCGGGGCGACGGCCGGCAAGGCCCTGCTCGGCTCGTCGTTCCGGATCACGGCCGAGCGCGGTGAGCCCCGGCCCTGGGAGGGCACGACCCTGATCCCGACGATCCACCCGTCGGCGATCCTGCGGGCCGATCCCGACCGCGGGCAGGACGCCGACGAGATGCGCGCCGGCTTCGTCGCGGACCTGCGCCGGGCGGCCGAACTGCTGCGCTGACGACTCCGGCGGACGCCGAACCGCTCAGCTGACGCCGGCCGCGTCCATCCCGCGCATCTCCTTCTTGAGGTCGGCGATCTCGTCGCGCAGCCGCCCCGCGAGCTCGAACTGCAGGTCCCGGGCGGCCGACATCATCTGGTCGGTGAGCTGCTGGATGAGGTCGGCCAGATCGGCGCGGGCCATCCCGCTCGTGTCGCGGTGCTCCACGACCCCCGAGTGGCCGCGGGTGCCGCCCGCCTCGCCCGCGGCGCGGCGCCCGCGGGAGGCGTTGCGCCCGGAACCGCCGATCTCGACCTCGGTGTCCTCGGCCTCGCGGTAGACGCGGTCGAGGATGTCGTTGATGTTCTTGCGCAGCGGCTGCGGGTCGACCCCGCGCTCGGTGTTGTAGGCGATCTGCTTCTCACGGCGGCGGTTCGTCTCGTCGATCGCGTACTTCATCGAGTCGGTGATCTTGTCGGCGTACATGTGCACCTGCCCCGACACGTTGCGGGCCGCGCGGCCGATCGTCTGGATCAGCGACCGCTCGCTGCGCAGGAACCCTTCCTTGTCCGCGTCGAGGATCGCCACCAGTGACACCTCGGGCAGGTCGAGGCCCTCGCGGAGCAGGTTGATGCCCACCAGCACGTCGAACTCGCCGAGCCGCAGCTGGCGCAGCAGCTCGACCCGGCGCAGCGTGTCGACCTCGGAGTGCAGGTAGCGCACCCGGACACCGAGCT
>JAICLN010000324.1 GCA_025925615.1 Actinomycetospora sp.
GGCGGGGAGCGGGACGCGGGTGACGACGTGGTCGCGGATGGTGGCCCAGCGGTCCGACACCGGCAGCCGCATCCGGGCCGGGTCGAGCCCGAGCCTCGGGGGGAGCGACGTCGGCGGGCGCATCGATCCCAGTGTGCCCGTTCTGCGCGAGGGGACCCTTCGGTCGGATAGAGCGGCCGAGGGGTCCCCTCGCGCGGATTCCGGGGTCAGTGACCGATCAGCGCGTCCGACACGATCTTGCGCTGGATCTCGGAGGTGCCCTCGAAGATCGTGGTCAGTCGGGCGTCGCGCCAGTAGCGCTCCACCGAGTACTCCGTGGTGTAGCCGTTCCCGCCGAAGATCTGGAGCGCCTGGCTCGTGACCTGCTCCGCGGTCTCCGAGGCCACCAGCTTGGCCTGCGAGGTCTGGACGTCCGCGGCCTGACGGGTCGAGCTCCGCTGCGCTTCGTCTCCCGCCTCGCCGGAGTCCACGAGCCACGCCGCGTGCATCCACAGCTGGCGGGCCGCCTCGACCTGCGCGGCCATGTCCGCGATCGCGTGCCGGATGACCTGCTGCTCGCCGATCGGCCGCCCGAACTGCACCCGCTGCCGGCAGTAGGCGACCGCGTCCTCCAGCGCGCCCCGCGCCAGCCCGACCGCCCGCGCCGCCGTCTGCACCCGGGCCGGCCCGAGCCAGCGCAGGCTGTCCTTGAAGCCCTGGCCCTCGGCCTGCCCGGTGTCCTGCAGCGCGTCGGCCGGGACGCGCAGCCCGTCGAAGCGCAGCTCCCACGTCGTGAGCCCGTAGTAGCCGATCTTGTCGATCGGGGTGCCCGACACCCCCTCCGGGAACGAGCCGCGGGCCTTCTCGACGAGGAAGAGCTCGAGCCCGGCCGAGCGGCCCTCGCCCTCGCGCGGGTCCCGGGTGCGCGCGAGCAGGTGCAGGAAGTCCGCGCGCTCGGCGTGACCGACCCAGCGCTTGGTCCCGGTGATCACCCACTCGTCGCCGTCGGGACGGGCGGAGCACTCGACGTTCGCCAGGTCCGACCCGGCCGACGGCTCCGAGAAGGCGATCCCGCCGATCCACTCGCCGCGGGACGAGCGCCGGAGCAGCTCCGCCCGCCGGTCCTCGTCCGGCGACGCGCACCCCGTCCCGTTGCCCCGCGCGATGATGCTGGCGACGCTCATCCACCCGCGGGCCAGCTCCTCGCAGATCAGGGCGTACTCGAACACGCCGAGCCCGAGCCCGCCGTGGTCGCGGTCGACCATGATCCCGAAGTAGCCCAGCTCGGCGAGCCGCTCCAGCAGCGCGTCGGGTATCTCGCGACGCCGCGGGTCGAGCTCGTCGGCGAGCGGGAGGACCTCCTCCATCGCGAACGCGCGCGCCGTGCGCTGGAGCGCCAGCCGCTCCGGCGTCAGGTACACGCTCGCCGTCGGCGCGATGGTCTCGACGTCCTCGAGGTTCTTCCGGCTCCAGGTCACGGACCGACAGTTCCCGACAATGCAGCTGAGCACGCCGATCGGGGTGCCTATCGCACCTGGGCAGGCGCACGTCACCACCGGCGGGTCGCCGAGTGTGCGTCCGTGGGGCGCGATCCGGGGTCGCCCGCCCCATCGACGCACACTCGCCGGCGGGAGGCGACTCAGACCCGATCGGCCCCCGCCCGCAGAGCCTTGAACTTCTCCCAGACGACCGTCGGGTGTACCTCGGGCTGGTAGCTGGCCCGCGAGGAGAAGCCGCAGTCGGCGCCGGCGATGACCTGCTCGCGCCCGACCGCGTCGACGTAGTGGCGCAGCATCTCGGCGATCAGGTCCGGGTGCTCGACGTAGTTCTGGGCGTGCCCGAGCAGGCCGGGGATGAGGATCGCGTCGCCGAGCCGGCGCTTGAGCCCGGCGTCGGACCAGATCGTCCACTCGTGGGAGTGGCGCGGGTTCGCGACCTCGAACGAGTACGCCCCCGCCCGGATCGCGAGCATCGGCCCGGCCACCTCGGCCGTCGTGATGTCGTGGATCCGCGGGCCGTGGTTGAGCCCGTAGCAGGTGTGCAGCCGGATCTTCTCGGTCGGGATGTCGCGCAGCGCGTGGTTGACGATCTCCGCGTGCTCCGCGGCCGTCCGCTGCCGCTCGTCGGGGGAGAGCCCCGGGTCGGAGAGGATCTCGATGAGCCACGGGTCGTCGATCTGGAGCAGGAACCCGGCGTCGACGATCGCCAGGTACTCCTCGCGCAGCGCCTCCGCGACGGCCGTGTAGTACTCGGTGTCGGTCGCGTAGTACTCGTTGCGGCCGAAGCCCCGCGGCGACGTCGAGGGCATGAACGCCTCGGCGTACGTCACCCCGACGAGGGCCGAGCGCAGGTTCTCGATGTCGGTGCGCAGCTGGTCCTGGCCGGTGTAGGAGACGGGCCCGACGCACGCGACGGTCACCATCGGCGCGACGGTCTTCGAGTACTTGCCGAGGTACTGCTCGTAGTAGTCGGGGAACGCGTCGATCTCGAGCTTCCACGACGGCGGCAGCAGCTTCTCGCCCGATGACGGGGAGAACCCGTCGAGCCGGTCCTGGACGTAGGTCGCGAAGCTGACCTTGCCCATCTCCCCGTCGGTGACGACGTCGAGGCCGACCTCGGCCTGCTTGGCGACGACGTCCCGCACCGCCTCGGACACCTGCTTGGCGAAGTCGGCCGCGTCGTAGGGGCGGTCGTGCTCCTTCTCGCGCATGGTGTCGAGCAGGCCCTCCGGGCGGGCGAGGCTGCCGACGTGGGTGGTGAGGATCCGCTCGTTGCTGCGCTGCATGTCGCCGACGCTAGGAACGTGGCGTCTCCGGCGGCACCGTCGTGTTCGCGGGACCGGAACGGCGGTGCAGAGCGCCGAGGAACTCGCCCTGCCGATCGAGGAGACGGCCGATCGCGTCGTCGAGCGGAGCGAACCGGGCAGAGGTAGTCGGGGGTGTCCCGAGTGACGGCGACGCTGACCCGTCGTCGGGGTGGCGGGTCGGGCATGATCACCGGGGCAGCATCGCTCTCCGGACCCCGCGCGGGAACCGTCGTGTCCTGCTGATCACGAGCGGGTCCGGGCCGCCTCCACGGCACGCCGGATCGCGATCACCGCCCGGTCCCGCTCGGCGACCAGCGCGGCGAAGTCCCGCTCCCCGGCCTCCTCCGACGTGCCCGTGACCATCGCGTCCCGCAGCTCGCCGGTGAGCTCCGGTGCCTCGAGCAGGGTCCAGGGCGCCTTCAACGACGGCCCGAAGTGGTCGAGCATGTGCGCCATCCCGCCCTCGCCGCCGGCCAGGTGGAACGTCAGGCACGGCCCGTGCACCGGCCACCGCAGGCCGGGGCCCAACGTGATCGCCGCGTCGATCTGCCGAGGAGTCGCATCACCGTTCGCCACCATGTGCAGCGCCTCGCGCCAGAGCGCCTCCTGCAGCCGGTTCGCGACGAAGCCCGGCACCTCGCGGTCCATCTCGATGACCGACTTGCCGATCGCGCGGTAGAACGCCGCCGCCTGCTCGACGACGGCGGGTGCGGTCGCCGCGCCGCCGACCACCTCGACGAGCGGGATGAGGTAGGGCGGGTTGAACGGGTGCCCGACGACGAGACGGGACGGGTCCCGCGCGTCCGTCGCCATCTCCGACATCGGGAAGCCCGAGGTGGAGGAGGCGACCATGACGTCGTCGGCGGTGGCCTCGGTGAGCTCCGCGAGCAGCCGGCGCTTCAGTTCGAGGTCCTCGGGCGCCGACTCCTGGACGAAGCCGGCGCCGGCGCACGCCTCGGCGAGGGTGTCGGCGACCCGCAGGCGCGACCGGTCCGCCTGGTCGTCGAGACCCAGGTCGGTCAGGGCCGGCCAGGCCGCGTCGACGGTGCGCCGCAGCCGGGCCTCGGCGTCGGGCGCCGGGTCCCACGCGACGACGTCGAAGCCACGGGCCAGGAAGTAGGCGGCCCACCCGCCACCGATGACGCCGGCGCCGATGCAGGCGACAGGCGGCAGCCGGCTCACCGGGCAGCCAGCCCGAAGATCTCACGGGTCTGGTCGGGCGTGGCGACGCTCGCGCCGAGGCCCTCGACGATCGTCACCGCGCGCGCCACGAGCTGGGCGTTCGTCGCCTTCACCCCGCGGGCGAGGTAGAGGTTGTCCTCCAGACCGACGCGGGCGTGGCCGCCGAGCAGCACCGACTGCGCCACCCATGGCAGCTGGTCGCGGCCGAGGGCGAACGAGGTGAACTGCGCGCGCTCGGGGAGCAGGTTGACCATCGCGGCCAGCAGCCCCGGGTCGGCGGGCGGCGGGCGTAGGGCACGCCCATGCAGAGCTGGATCAGCGCCGGGTCTTCGATGAGGCCCTCGTCGTGCATGACCTTCGCGAACCACAGCTGGCCGGAGTCGAAGACCTCCAGCTCGGGCTTCACACCGAGCTCCTGGAACCGCTTCGCGCCGGCCCGCAGCA
>JAICLN010000321.1 GCA_025925615.1 Actinomycetospora sp.
AAGCGGATCACCGCGGTGGTGCCGTTCTACGGCTACGCCCGGCAGGACAAGAAGCACCGGGGCCGCGAGCCGATCTCGGCGCGTCTCGTCGCCGACCTGCTCAAGACCGCGGGCGCGCACCGGATCATGACGATCGACCTGCACACCGACCAGATCCAGGGCTTCTTCGACGGCCCGGTCGACCACCTGCTCGCGAACAAGGTGCTCGCGGAGCACCTGCGGGACGCGTACGCCGGCGAGGACCTCGCCGTCGTCGCCCCCGACTCCGGCCGCGTCCGCGTCGCCGAGAAGTGGGCCGACACGATGGGCGGCGTCCCGCTGGCCTTCATCCACAAGAGCCGCGACAAGACCCGGCCGAACGAGGTCGTCGCGAACCGCGTGGTCGGTGACGTCGAGGGCCTCTGCTGCATCCTCGTCGACGACATGATCGACACCGGTGGCACGATCGCCAAGGCGACCGAGGCGCTGCTCGCGGCCGGGGCGTCCGACGTCGTCATCGCCGCCACCCACGGTGTGCTGTCCGGGCCCGCGATCGAGCGGCTCTCGACGTGCGGTGCCCGCGAGGTCATCGTCACCAACACCCTGCCGATCCCCGACGAGAAGCGGTTCCCGCAGCTCACGGTGCTCTCCATCGCCCCGGTGATCGCGCGGGCGGTTCGCGAGGTGTTCGAGGACGGGTCGGTCACCAACCTGTTCGACGGCAACGCCTGAGCTCGGTCCTCCCCACGCAGCGAACGGCACTCTCGCTGCTTCTCGGTGAGCGAGAGTGCCGTTCGCCCGTCTCCGGGGGCGCCCGACGGGCCCGACGGCGGGCCTCGTAGACTCCTGGACGATCCACTTCGGCGAGGGCGGCCAGGCACACCGGCTGCCGTGATCGACGCGGTGAGCATCGCGGTGGCACGTGCGCCGGGGTGCCGGCCCGCCCCCGCCGCCCGGTACCACCGCAGGAGAACCGCTCCGTCATGGCTGACGTCAAGATCGCCGCACAGACCCGCACCGAGTTCGGCAAGGGTGCCGCACGCCGCACCCGTCGCGCTGGTCGCGTCCCCGCCGTCCTCTACGGGCACGGCACCGACCCGGTCCACCTCTCGTTCGACACCGTCGAGTTCGCCGCGGTCATGCGCGAGAACGGCCGCAACGCCGTCCTCACCGTCACCGGCGTCGGCTCGCAGCAGCTCGCGCTGACCAAGAGCGTCGTGCGCGACCCCATCAAGGGCTTCATCGAGCACGTCGACCTCGTCGTCGTGCGCCGCGGCGAGAAGGTCCAGGTCGACGTCCGCGTCGTCACCCTGGGCGAGGCCGCCCCGGGCACCCTCGTCTTCCAGAACGAGGACACGCTGACCATCCAGGCCGACGCCATGGACATCCCCGAGGAGATCAGCGTCGTCATCGACGAGGCCGAGATCGGGACGCAGTTCCTCGCGGGCGACATCCGCCTGCCCGACGGCTCCGAGCTGGTCTCCGACCCCGACCTCCTGGTCGTCAACGTCACCGAGGCGCCGACCGAGGAGGCCCTCGAGGAGGAGATCGACACCGAGGGGGCCGGCGTCGAGGAGGACGCGCCGGAGTCCGAGGAGGGCGAGGGCTCCGAGCGTGGCGAGGGCTCCGACGGCGGGGCCCCCGAGGACCCGGCCGCCGCCGAGGGCGAGACCCCCGGCAAGGACGACTGACGTGGCTGCCCCCGGGTCGCCCGCCACCGGCCCCGTCGTGGTCGCCGGTCTGGGCAACCCGGGGGCGGAGTACGACGGGACCCGCCACAACGTCGGGTTCGCGGTCGCCGACGTGCTCGCCGGGCGCATCGGCGGCCGCTTCTCCGCGCACCGCAAGTCGGGCTCCGACGTCGCCGAGGGTCGGCTGTCCGGGCGCAAGGCCATCCTGGTCAAGCCCCGCGGCTACATGAACCTCTCCGGCGGGCCCGTCGGGAACGCGCTGCGCTTCTTCTCCGTGCCGGTGGACGACCTCGTCGTCGTGCACGACGACCTCGACCTCGAGTTCGGCGTCGTCCGACTCAAGCGCGGCGGCGGCGAGGGCGGGCACAACGGGCTGCGCTCGATCTCGAAGTCGCTCGGGACCAAGGACTACCTGCGGGTACGGTTCGGCATCGGCCGGCCCCCCGGGCGCCAGGACCCCGCGGACTACGTGCTCAAGCGCTGGTCCTCGACCGAGCGCCGCGAGCTCGACGTCTCCCTCGAGGTGGCCGCCGACGCCGTCGAGGCCCTGCTCACCGACGGTCTCGAGGCGGCACAGAACCGTCTCCACTGAGGTGGCCTCCGGCCCTGTGAGCACTTTCCGGTGCTATAACCCCCGAAAGTGCTCACATGCGACGGAGTCGCACATCCTGGCCCGGGTGCTCGTGCCGTTCGGGTCCACGCCGAGTGGACCGTGAGGGCTGCCGGGACAGCCGTGGGAGTCCACTCGGAGCACGGGCCCCACCCGAGTGGACCGTGAGGGCTGCCGCAGCAGCCGTGGAGGTCCACTCGGCGCGCCGGCGAGGTGGGCTGCGCGCCCGTGCTCACGAGTGACGACGTCGCGCCCAGGCCAGGTGATCCGCCGCCCATTCCCCGTGCAGCGTCCCCAGGTGCTCGGCCAGCAGCGCCGGCGCCTCCGGGCCGACCCCGGACTCCCGCCACCGGGCCGCGGCCACCACCAGCGGCGACGCCGGGCCGCGGTGCTCCTCGACGTACCAGCGCACGGCGTCCGCGTTCGAGCCGGCACGGCCGGTGTGCAGCGTCGCGAGGAAGCGCACCGGGAAGAGGACGGTCTTGGTGACGGTGCGGTCGTCGGCCGCCGCGAGCGCCACGGGGTCCCGCAGCGCCGTCAGCCGGGCCTCGTCGTACCAGCCCACCGCGAAGCGGGCCCCGTCGAGCACCAGCTCCTCGTGGGTCGGGACGACGGCGCCGGCGCGGCGATCGGTGCCCGCGAGCAGCCGGCCGTGCTCGATCAGGTCCAGCCGGTCGACCGCCGGCAGGCGCACCCGCCCGGCTGCCCCGTGGTGCACGTCGCGCCACCGGGCCCAGAACACCGAGAGCCGGTCCGCGGGCCCGGGGCCGCAGCGCCGTCGGGTGAGGGCCCGGACCGCCCGCACGCGCACCCGGGAGAGCGGCCCCGCGGAGCGCACCACCAGCGCGAGGTCGACGTCGCTGACCCCGGGCGCGTAGCCGCCGTGCGCGAGGCTGCCGATGGCGTAGGCCGCCTCGAACCCCGGCCCGAACAACCGCCGGGTCCACCGGACGGCCTCGGCGAGCACGCCCTCCGCCTCAGTCGACACTGGCCTCGAGCCACGCCTCTTCGAGCTCCTCGCGCTCGGAGAGCAGCGCGCGCAGCTCGGCGTCGAGCTCCAGCAGCCGGCCGGGATCGGTGGCGGCCTCGGCGAGGGCGGTGTGGAGCTGCTTCTCCCGGGTGTCGAGCTTCTCGATGCGTCGCTCGATCCGCGCGATCTCCTTGCGGGCCGTCCGCCGGTCCGACTCGGACCGCGCCACCGGTTCTGACCGAGGGGCACCTTCGCTCGAACTACCCGGCGAGGGGCGCCCCCCGCCGGAACCGGCGGGTCGCACGGCGTTCGGGCGAGGGGCGCCCTTGGCCGATCTATTCGACCGAAGGTGCCCTTCGCTCAGAACCGCGTCCTGCTGGTCGCGGCGGCGCAGGTACTCCTCGATGCCGCCGGGCAGATCGGTGATCCGGCCGTCGCCGAACAGCGCCACCGTGCGGTCGCACACCCGCTCGGTGAGGTAGCGGTCGTGGCTGACCAGCACGAGCGTGCCCGGCCAGCCGTCGAGCAGGTCCTCGAGCTGCTGGAGGGTGTCGACGTCGAGGTCGTTGGTGGGCTCGTCGAGCAGCAGCACGTTCGGCTCGGTCATCAGCAGGCGCACCAGCTGCAGCCGGCGCCGCTCCCCGCCGGAGAGGTCCGAGACCGGCGTCCACTGCCGCGCCGGCGCGAAGCCGAAGCGCTCGGCGATGTCCTCGACGGCCTGCAGCACCCGCCGGTGCATCGGGAGGTCCGACAGGTCCTGCGACAGGTGCGCCATCCGCACCGTCGTGCCCTGCACGCGGCGCCCGGCGTCGGGCTCCCGCTCCCCCGCCACCGTCCGCAGCAGCGTGGTCTTCCCCGACCCGTTGATCCCGACGATGCCGATCCGGTCACCCGGCCCGATGCGCCAGGTCTGGCGGTCCACGATCGTCCGCGGCGGCCCCGTGTGGTCCCCCACCCCCCCGACCGTCAGCGTCACGTCCTCGAGCTCGACGACGGTGCGCCCGAGCCGGTGCGTGGCCATCGTCACCAGCTCGACGGAGTCGCGCGGTTCCGGGACGTCGGCGATGAGCGCCTCGGCCGCCTCCACCCGGTAGCGCGGCTTGGAGGTGCGGGCCTGCGGGCCCCGGCGCAGCCAGGCCAGCTCCTTGCGGGCGAGGTTGCGACGACGCTGCTCGGCGGCGTCGGCGAGGCGCGCCCGCTCCGCGCGGGCGAAGATCCAGTC
>JAICLN010000247.1 GCA_025925615.1 Actinomycetospora sp.
CGACGGTGCCGGGCTCGGCCGCGGACTGCAGCCGCGCGGCGGTGTTCACCACGTCGCCGGACAGCCGCCAGGCGCCGTCGACGGCCCAGGTCACGACGACCTCGCCGGTGTGCACCCCGACCCGCGCGCGCAGCGTGCCCGCTCCGAGCCCGAGGCGGGCCTCGAGGCCGGCGAGCGACTCGACGACGGCAAGCCCGGCCCGGACCGCCGCCGTGGCGTCGTCGGGGTGGAGGACCGGGAGCCCGAAGGTCGCGAGCACGGCGTCGCCGATGTACTTCTCGACCTGCCCGCCCGCCGCCGCGACCAGCCCCTCGACCTGGGTGAAGTAGTGCTCCTGCAGCAGCGCGACGTCCTCGGCGTCGAGGTCCTCGACCAGGCTGGTGAAGCCGACGAGGTCGACGAACAGCACGTGGACCAGCCGACGCTCGGCGGGCCGCGGCGGCTCGGGGATCACGGAGTGCAGTTCAGCACGGAAGGGCGTCGGACGCACCGGACGCCCGGTTCGGGTGTGCCGCGTCGATCCAGCTCGGCGGCGACCCGCCGCGTCCGACCGTGCGCGCTACGCGACACATGACCCGCGCATTCTCCGGAACCGGGTCCGCGAGACCCGGTTCTCGGGGACACGTCCGACCTCGACGACGTGCCGGGTCCCGCCGCCGGCTCGACGTCCGGGTCCGCAGCGGGCCGGTGAGATCGTCTCCGACCAGGTCGGGCGGCCGGTCGTGCCGGGCGGCGTCACCGCCACCGCCGGGCCGTGTTCAGCTCCCGTCGGGTGAGCCGCTGACGAGCCGGCCGGACCGCCAGACCGCCACCGGCCCGTCGCGCGTGAGGGCGCCGAGGTCCACGAGCGGGTTGCCGTCGACGACGAGCAGGTCCGCGTACGCACCGGGGCGGACCGTGCCGAGCAGTCCCTCGCGCCGGAGCAGGGCAGCGCCGACGGTCGTGGCCGAGCGCAGCACGTCGGCCGGGCTCTGCACCTCGCGGCGCAGGGTGAGCTCGTGGAGCTGCTGGGGCTGGAGGCTGCCGAGCAGGTCGGTGCCCAGCGCGATCGGCACGCCGTGGCGGTGGGCGGTCTCGAGGCCGCGCAACCCGTCGTCGCGGACCTCGAGGATCTTCGCCAGTCCGCCCGGGGAGAAGCCGGCGGCGGCACCGTCGCGGGCGAGTGCGTCGTAGGTGACGAGGGTGGGCACGAGGTACGCGTCGTGCTCGCCGAACAGGGCGGCGGTCTCGTCGTCGAGGAAGTTGCCGTGCTCGATGCTGCGGATGCCGTGCTCGAGGCCGCGGCGGATGGCGCGCGGGGTGTAGGCGTGGCCCGCGACGTAGCGGTTGGCGGCGTGGGCCTCCTCGACGATCGCGTCGAGCTCCTCGCCGGAGAACTGGGTGCTGTCGATGCGGTCGGTGGGGCTGGCGGCCCCGCCGGAGAGCATCGCCTTGAGGTGGGTGGCGCCCTTGCGGAGCTCGTCGCGGGCGGCGCGGCGGACCTCGCTGACGCCGTCGCAGATCCGCCCGAAGTCGGGACAGCAGTAGGCGTCGTACCGCGACTGGTCGGCGGGCTGGCGGACGTCGCCGTGCCCGCCGGTCTGGGACAGGGCCTTCCCGGCGAAGAACAACCGGGGGCCGCTGACCAGACCGTCCTCGACGGCCGCCGCGAGCCCGTGGTCGGCGCCGCCGCAGTCGCGCACCGAGGTGAAGCCGCGGCCGAGCATGGCGCGGAGCTCCGCCGCGGCGTGCAGCGTCGTGTACGAGGACGCCAGCCGGGGCAGCGCCGAGAGGTCGGCGGTGGCCGCGGTGACGTGCACGTGGGCGTCGATGAGGCCGGGCATCAGGGTGCGCCCGGCGAGGTCGACCCGCCGGGCACCGGAGAACTCGACCTCGGCGCCGCCGACCTCGGTGACGACGCCGTCGACGACGAGCACCCGCCGGTCCTCGACCACCGTGCCGACCTCGGGGTCGAGCACGGTGGCGTGGAGGAACAGCCAGGCGCCGCTCACCGACGCGCGGTCACGGCTTGCGGCCGACGCCGCCCGCGATGCAGCGCTGCGCGGGCGCGAGCGGCTTGACGAGCGGGCCGTCCGGCCACCACTTCGCGCACACCGACACGCCCGGCTCGACCATCTCGAGGCCGGGGAACAGTCCTTCGATCTCGGCCATCGTCCGGAACCGGCCACTGCCCATCGGGCTGTGGACGAAGACCTCCTCCATCCGGCGGGCGAGCGGGCTGTCGTCGTCCTCCGGGTCGTAGAAGTGCGCGACGACGACGTAGGAACCGGACGGCAGGCCCTCGACGTACCCCTTCATGATGTCCTGCGGCGAGCGTGCCGGGTCGTCGTAGTGGTGCAGCGTGCCGTTCTGGATGAGCACGATCGGCTGCTCGAAGTCCAGGCACTCGCGCACGGTCGAATCGGTGAGGACGCTCTGCGGGTCGAAGATGTCGGCCGGGCTGAAGACGGCCTGCTCGTTGTCCTCGAGCAGCGCGCGGCCGTGCACGATGACGGACGGGTCGTTGTCCACGTAGACCACCCGCGATTCCGGGCGCAGTCGCTGCACGACCTGGTGGGTGTTCTCCGCCGTGGGCAGGCCCGAGCCGCAGTCGAGGAACTGGACGACGTCGGTCTGGCTGGCGAGGAAGCGCAGCGCCCGGACCAGGAACGCCCGGTTGTCGACGGCGAGCAGCTCGACCTCCGGGGCGACCTTGCGGACCGCCTCGATGGTCTGGCGGTCGGCCTCGTAGTGGTCCTTGCCGCCCAGCGCGTAGTCGTAGACGCGGGCGATGCTCGCCTTCGTCGTGTCGATCTGGACGGGCGTACGACCGTCTCCGGTCTTCGAGGCGGCCATCAGATCGATCCTCATCCACGGTTCCGGAGCGCTCGGACGGCCCACACTAACCCGTGGCGAGACCGGCATCGCGTGACGGACCCGTCGCTCGGGGGAGGTCACGCAGAGGGCCCCGGGGCTCCCTCGCCCGTTGGCCGGGTCGCGGCCCGCAGCATCAAGGGGCGGACGACCCACAGGCCGGCGATGCCCACGGCGACGGCGACCGCGGTCGACACGGCCGCCGAGAGCGCGAACAGCAGTGACGTGACGAGCAGCGTCGCACCGCACAACGACGCCCCCAGGAAGAGCAGCCCCATCACGGCGTACCGGTTGAACCGGAGCAGCATCGCCTCCTTGTCCCGCTTCCGGAACAACAGCCGGTGCTGCGCCGCGGGCGCGACCAGGAGGACCGTCGCGGCAGCGGTCGAGAGCAGGGTCGCGAAGTAGACGTCCCGCTCGAACTCGCTGATCCTCGCGAACCCTGCCTGGAAGGGCGTCGTCAGCAGGAACCCGAACAGGACCTGCACCCCGGGCAGCGCGACCCGCAGCTCGTTGAGCAGTTCACCGAGTTCCCGATTGACGCGTTGTTCGTGCGTCTCCTCCATCGATGTCCCCTCGGCGAGATCGGTGGGCCGGGACGGCGTCGACGTCACCGTGCCCGGGCCGCTGTTCCGCGCCCTCCCACGCGGGAGGCGCTCCTCGGGGATCACGATCGTCGACACGGCGTCGGCGGGCATCATCTTCGGGGATGACCGGTCCATCACCCGGCCGAGACGGGCGCCGCGGCTCCGGAGGGTCCGACGACGCCGGGGTGGGGGCGTCCGAGCCACGGGCCCTCGGGCTGGTCCGGGCGGGCCACATAGCCGCGGAGCTCGTAGGTCTGGATCGCCCAGAAGACCGCGAAGGACAGGATCAGCACGAACTCCACCCAGAACACCCAGTGCTCGCCGCCCGCGAGGTA
This sequence comes from Actinomycetospora sp., assembly GCA_025925615.1. GTDB lineage: Bacteria > Actinomycetota > Actinomycetes > Mycobacteriales > Pseudonocardiaceae > Actinomycetospora. The sequence continues at coordinate 3,776 of JAICLN010000247.1, forward strand.
GGCGATCGCCGCGCTGACGGGCATCGCCGCGGCCAGCGCCCAGTAGGTGGTGCGGTACCTCGGACTCCGGGAGCTCGCCGCGTTCAGGACCACGACCAGGAAGATGCCGACGAAGAGCGAGACGGCCGCCGTGGGGTGCGCCGCGCTCTGGAACCGATCCCGCGACGTCAGGAAGATCAGTGCTCCGCCGGCGAGCGCGAGCGCGCTGACGACGGACGCCACGACGGACACGGTCGACACCTTCGTCCGGAGCCCGTCCTTCACGAAGACCACCGCGTTGATGACGACCGCGACGGCCGCCACGACGAGCAGCGCGGAGACGTTGTTCGTCGACGCGGTGAAGATGTCGTCAGTGCTCGGGAGATTGGTCAGGTCGCACCGGTCGTCCCCCGGCTGGGTCGGCACGAACGCCACGATGACCGCGAGGAAGCCGGAGAAGTTGAGGAGGACGTTCTCGAGGTCGGTGTTCCCCCGGTAGAGGACGAGACAGATGCCGACGGCCGACAGCGCCGTGATGAACACCGGCCGCACCGGTGTGTAGTAGTAGGAGCTGAAGGACGTGCGATAGCAGTCGCCCGGTCCGATCAGCCACACCTGGATGGCGACCGACACGAAGAGCAGGACGACCAGCAGCACTATCGCCACCCGGAGACCCAGGTACGTCTTCCGGATGCTGTTCAGGCGGTTCTCGTCGAGCGCCACCACACACCCCTGTCACGCCTTCGCGGGCTTCTTCTTCGGCAGGTAGAGGTCGGTGAGGGTGCCCTCGAACGCCTCGGCAGCCATGCCGACGGTTTCCGAGAGGGTCGGGTGCGGGTGGATGGCGAGCCCGATGTCGGCGGCGTCGGCGCCCATCTCGATGGCCAGGGTCGCCTCGGCGATGAGGTCACCGGCCGATGGCCCGACGATCCCGGCACCGATGATCCGGTCGGTCTCGGTGTCGAAGAGGACCTTGGTGACTCCCTCGGAGCGGCCCAGCGACAGGGAGCGCCCCGACGCCGCCCAGGGGAACGTGCCGGTGCCGTAGGACAGCCCGCGGGCCTTCGCCTCGGTCTCGGTGACCCCGACCCACGCGACCTCGGGGTCGGTGTAGGCCACCGAGGGGATGCCCCGCGCGTCGAACGCGCTGGGCTTGCCGGCGGCGACCTCGGCGGCCACCTTCCCCTCGTGGGTGGCCTTGTGGGCGAGCATCGGCTGGCCGACGACGTCGCCGATGGCGAACACGTGGGAGACGTTCGTGCGCTGTTGCTCGTCCACCGGGACGAACCCGCGGTCGGTCACCGCGACCCCGGCCGCGTCGAGTCCGAGCACCGACCCGTTCGGCACGCGCCCGACGGCGACGAGGACGGCGTCGAAGGTGTCCCTGGCCGGCGGCTGGTTCTTCGCTGCGGGGCTGCCCTCGAAGCTCACCACGAGGCCCTCGTCGCGCGCCTCGACGTCGGTGACCTTGGTGGAGAGGAAGACGTTCTCGTACCGCGACCCGATGTGCTTGGCCAGCGGCTTGATCAGGTCCTTGTCCGCGCCCGGGATCAGCTGGTCCATCAGCTCGACCACGGTGATCTTCGACCCGAGCTCGGCGTAGACCGTGGCCATCTCCAGCCCGATGATGCCGCCGCCGAGCACCAGCAGCCGCTCGGGGACCGTCGCCAGGTCCAGGGCCGAGGTGGAGTCGAGCACCCGCGGGTCGTCGTGGGGCACGAACGGCAGCCGCACCGGCTCGGAGCCCGCGGCCACGATCACCTGGTCGAACCCGACGACGGTCGTGCCCCCGTCCGCCGTCGCGACCTCCACGCGGTGCGGCGAGAGGAACCGGCCGGTCCCCCGCAGCGTCGCGACCTTGCGCTGCTTCGCCAGTCCCGCGAGGCCGCCGACGAGCTTGCCGACGACGCCGTCCTTCCAGGACCGCAGCCGGTCGAGGTCGATCGACGGCGCGCCGAACGTGAGCCCGTGCTCGGACATCTCCTTGGTCTCGGCGATCACCTTCGCGGCGTGCAGCAGCGCCTTCGACGGGATGCACCCGACGTTGAGACAGACCCCACCGAGGGTCTCGCGGGCATCGACGACCATGACGTCGAGCCCGAGGTCGGCGGCCCGGAACGCCGCCGTGTAGCCGCCCGGGCCGGCTCCGAGCACCAGCAGCCCGACGTGGCGGTCCTCGGCGCCGTCGCCGGCGACGGCCGCGGGCGCCGATCCGGGTGACGCGGAGGCCGGCGCGCCCGGGTGCGCCGCGGCCGACGGCGTGCCCGTGGTGGAGGTCTTCTGCGTCGGCGCCGGGGTGGACGGCGCCGCCGACGCGTCCTCGGCCGCGGTCACGACGAGGATCGGGGTGCCCCGCGAGACCCGGTCCCCGACCGCGACCCGGACCTCGGTGACCGTTCCCGCGACCTCGGCCGGGACGTCCATCGTCGCCTTGTCCGACTCCAGCGTCAGCAGCGGCTCGTCGAGCGCGACCTCGCTGCCCGGCGCGACGTGGACCTCGATGACGGGCACGTCGGTGAAGTCCCCGATGTCGGGGACCTCGACCACGATCTCGCCGGCCATGCCGATTCTCCTTTCGTCAGAGGTGCCTACGGCTCGTGAGCACTTTCCGGGGCTATAACCCCGGAAAGTGCTCACGGGCGCGGAGCGCACCTAGAGGAGCAGCCGCCGCTCGTCACCCATCACGTGCGCGAGGTGACGGGTGAAGCGGGCGGCCAGGGCGCCGTCGATGACG
>JAICLN010000338.1 GCA_025925615.1 Actinomycetospora sp.
AGTGCTCACAGGCGCGTCAGCGCACCTTCGAGGAGACCGTCCGTCAGCGGGCCACCGGCGCGGGATGGGCGAGGTCGTGCGGCACCCCGGCCCGCCACACGGTGCGCATCGCGCGGGTGTCGGTGACGTCGACGGTCGGGTCGCCGTCGACGAGCAGCAGGTCCGCGCGCTTCCCGACCGCGATCCGCCCGCGGTCGGCCAGCGCGAACACGTCGGCGGCGCGCGACGTCGCCGCCGCGAGCACGTCGGTCGGGCTCATCCCGCACTGCGCGAGTAGGTCGAGCTCCAGGTGCAGCGACGCGCCGTGCAGCACGGCCGCGGGCCGGCCCGGGACGTCGTTGGCGTCGGTCCCCGCGACGACCCTCGCCCCGGCTGCCACGAGCCGGCGCAAGTTCGCCACCGCGTGCTCGTAGGCGGCGCCGGACGCGGAGCTGGTCGGCAGTCCGCCCCGGTCGCCGGCCCGTAGGCCGTCGACGACGTCGGGTGCGAGCCGCGCGGTCAACCGCGGGTCGGCGAAGAGCGCCTGCTGCGAGCCGGCGTCGGTGAGCGCGGCCATCATCGTCATGGTCGGGACCACGGTCAGCGTGCCGAGGCTGTCGTCGTCGAGCGGGCCGTCCAACGGCAGGTGGGTGAGGACGTCGACGCCCGCCCCGCGGGCCGTCGCGAAGGCCCAACGCGTCGGGGCGTGCGCCACGGTGGCCAGGCCGCGGGACCGGGCCGCCGCGCAGACCGCGGCCACGGTCTCCGGGGTGAGGGTCGGGCGGGTGACGTCGGCGGCGTTCTCGACGAAGACCTTGAGGTAGTCCGAGCCCTCCCGCACGCGGTCGGCGACGAACCGCACGGCGTCCTCCGGGCCGGACAGGCCGGGCATCCGCCAGCCGGTCGGGTCGGGCGGGAGCATCACCGCGGGCCACCCGTCGACCGCGCCGGCCATCAGCCCGGAGCTGCGCAGGTCGGCCTCGTCGTCCCGGCGCGCCGCGCGGCCGCGCAGCATCGCGGTGAACTGCGGCGGCGCGGAGAACATGTCGAGCACGGTCGTGACGCCGTGGCGCAGGTCCTGCCCGAGGTTGCCGGCGCCGCGCAGGTGGACGTGCCCGTCGATGAGGCCCGGGAGGAGTGTCGCCCCGCGGGCGTCGACGTCGCCCGGGGCGGGCTCGCGGACCCCGAGGTCGACCGCGGCGATCACGTCGCCGTCGACGACGACGCTGCCCACCCCCAGCGAGCGCTCGCCGTCGAAGATCCGGGCGCCGTGGATCGTCGTGGTCACGGCGCCGAGTGTGGACCGTTCCGGGTCGTGATCGCGACGCCCGAGCGGTGGCTTCGCCCGCCGCGCCCGGAACTCCACCGCGGACCCGGCCGCCTCGTCCGCAGTAGGCAGTCGATCATGGCGAGCGTGACACGCGGTGCAGCGCGCTCGGCAAGATCAACTGCCTAGCGTCGCGGCACTCGCCAGCGGCCGGTATCGCGGCACCCGGCGGGGCCGGAAGCCAGCGGTCAGTAGCAGCCGGCCTCGCCCGCCACCCAGACCCGCGCCCCGTCGGGAACTCGAACTCGACGTCGGCCAGCGCGTCGGCGAGCAACGTCGAGGCGCCGGCCGGGACGCCGTCGCGGTGCAGCCAACGCACGTCGACGTCGGCCGCCGACGGCAGCGCCTGCTCCCCCGCGTCGGCCACCTCGACGACCGCGCGCACCGAGACCCCGGACGGCAGCTCGGAGAGCCACCCCCCGATGGCGGGCAGGGAGGTCTCGTCCCCGGCGAGGACGAGCCGGTCGAGGGAGGCGTCGACGACCTCGGAGGCCCGGGGTCCCAGGACGCCGAGCTTCATGCCGGGGCGGCGGCCGCGGCCCAGGCCGAGGTCCCCGGCCCCGTCGTGCCCGTGAGCCGCCGCGCGAGCTGCGGGCCGCCAGGCCCCGCACACGCTCCGTCATCGTGGGGTCGAAACGGCCATCGCGCCTGCCCCATCCGCCGACTGCGACCCCCGGCCGGGTGGCCGCGGCCCTCCGTCGGGACTGTGATCGGGACGTCGAGAGCGTGTCGCGCCGAATCTCGGGCGTGTCGCTCCCGACGTCGTGATCATGAACGTTCGGACCCGGTCACGGGCTCCCCGGGTTACGGTCGCCGGGCCGACGGCCTCGTCCGGTCGGCTCCCGACGTCGAGGAGGGCTCGCCGATGCCGTCACGCCGACTCCCGCGCTGGTCCGAGCTCGCTCCGCTGGTCCGGGTGCGGCCCCCACGGCTCGACGGCACCCGTCGTCGGCTCGAGTCCGCGTTCACGATCGCCGACCTGCGAGCGATCGCACGGCGCCGCGTCCCGCGGGCGGTGTTCGACTACGTCGACGGTGCCGCCGAGCAGGAGATCAGCCTCCGCCGGGCCCGCGAGGCGTACACCCGCGTCGAGTTCGCGCCCCGGATCCTGCGCGACGTCGGGTCGGTGGACACCACGACGACGATCCTCGGCGGGCCCGCCGCGCTGCCGATGGTGCTCGCGCCGACCGGGTTCACGCGGATGATGCACCACGAGGGCGAGCGCGCCGTGGCCCGCGCCGCCGAGGCCGCCTCACTGCCGTACGCGCTCTCCACGATGGGCACGACCTCGCCCGAGGACCTCGCGGCCGCGGCGCCCCTGGGCCGGCACTGGTTCCAGCTCTACCTCTGGCGCGACCGCGACGCCTCGACCGACCTCGTCGAGCGCGCCCGCAAGGCCGGCTACGACACCCTCGTGCTCACCGTCGACACCCCCGTGCCCGGGGCCCGGCTGCGCGACTCGCACAACGGCCTGACGATCCCGCCCTCGCTCACCGCGCGGACCCTCGCCGACATGGCCCGCCACCCGGCCTGGTGGGCGAACGTGCTGACCACCGAGCCGTTGACCTTCGCGTCGCTGAGCTCCTGGAACGGCACCGTCGCCGAGCTGGCCTCCCACATGTTCGACCCGACCGCCGTCGCCGCCGACCTCACCTGGCTGCGCGAGCAGTGGCCCGGTCACCTCGTGGTCAAGGGCATCCAGCACGTCGAGGACGCCCGCGCGGTGGTCGACCTCGGTGCCGACGGGCTCGTCGTCTCCAACCACGGCGGCCGCCAGCTCGACCGCGCCCCGACGCCGCTGGACCTGCTGCCCGACGTCGTCGCCGCCGTCGGGGACCACGCGGAGGTCTTCGTGGACACCGGGGTGACGACGGGGGCGGACGTGATCGCCGCCCGCGCCCTCGGTGCCCGCGCGGTCCTGGTCGGCCGGGCCTACCTCTACGGGCTCATGGTCGGCGGGCAGGACGGGGTGACGCGCGCGCTGGACATCCTGCGCACCGAGGCGGTCCGGACCCTGCAGCTGCTCGGCGTCGAGCACGTCGACGACCTCGACGCGCGCCACGCCCGGCTGCTCCCCCGCTGAGCCCCACCCGGAAAGAGCGAACGGCCCGTTCGCTGCTTCTCCGGCAGCGAACGGGCCGCTCGCTCCATCCCGAGGCAGCAGATCGACGAGGCGCCGCACGGCGATCGCGTTCGGCCGGGCTCGACCCGCGAGCGCCGAGTGGACTCCCACGGCTGACTCAGCAGCCCTGACGGTCCACTCGGCGGGGAGCCAGCCGCCGACGGGACCGGAGCCGGCCGGATCAGGTCTTCGCGGCCTTGACGATCGCGGCGATCAGCAGGCCGAGGAGCACGAGGACCAGCGCAACGGGGCTGAGCAGCCCGAGCAGGACCAGCCCGACGATGATCGCGACCTTCTTGCCGGTGCTCAGCGCGCCCCAGGCACCCTTCACCGCGCCCCACACGGGGTTCTTCCCCGCCATCATCGCGCTGCCCGCCCCGAACGCCGCGCCGAGCCCGACGCCCCCGTTGGCGGCGACCCCCTCGAGCTTCTCGGCGACGTCGTCGACCTTGTCGACCGCGACCTCGGCGGCCCGGTCGATCAGGGCTGCGGCGAGGCGTTCCAGGGACCGGAGGACGAGGCGG
>JAICLN010000298.1 GCA_025925615.1 Actinomycetospora sp.
CGTTGGAAGCCTCGGTCCCCTCCGGGCTCGTGACCACTTTCCGGGGCTAGGCCCCCGGAAAGTGCACACGAGCCCGAAGGGCACCTTTGTCGAGCTTCCCGGTCGGGTTGCGCGGCAGAGCGTCGACGACCTCGACGGTGCGCGGGTGCTTGAACCGGGCGAGGCGGCCGTCGAGGTGGGCGAGCAGGTCCGCCGGGGTGGCGGTGGCGTCGGGCGCGAGCACCACCCAGGCGTGTCCGGTCTCGCCCCAGCGCTCGTCGGGGACGCCGATGACGGCGGCGTCGACGACCTCCGGGTGCCCGGTCAGCACCCCCTCGACCTCGGCCGGGGAGACGTTCTCGCCGCCGGAGATGTAGAGGTCCTTGACGCGGTCGACGATGCGGTGGAACCCGTCGTCGTCGACGGTCGCGACGTCCCCCGAGCGGAACCACCCCCTCTCGGCGTGCTCCCCTGATTCGAAGGCGTCCGCACTCTCCTGCGGGCGCTGCCAGTAGCCGTCGACGACGTTCGGGCCCCGCACGAGGATCTCGCCGGCGGCGCCGAGCCGGACGTCGGAGAAGAAGTGCGGGCGGCCGGCGGTCCCGACCTTCTCGCGGGCGTGCTCCCGGTCGAGCAGCAGGACACCGGGCGCGGCCTCGGTCATCCCGTAGCCCTGCAGGAAGGTCAGCCCCCGCGCGGCGTAGGTCTCGAGCAGCGCGGGCGGGACCGGGGCGCCGCCGCAGAGCAGGTAGCGCACGCTGGACAGGTCGGCCTCGTCGAAGCGGGGCGAGCGGGCCAGCGCCGCGAACATCGTCGGGACCCCAAACATGATCGTCACGCCCTCGGTGGGCACCAGGTCGAGCGTGCGGTCGACGTCGAACGCCTCCTCGAGCACCAGCGTGCCGCCCTTGAGCAGGACCGGGAGGCAGGTCATCCCCAACGCCGCGGCGTGGAACAGCGGCGCGGAGAGCAGGCAGACCTCGTCGCGCGCGAGGTCGACGTCGACGAGGACGTTGAGCGCGTTCCAGGTGAGGTTGGCATGCGAGAGGCGCGCCGCCTTGGGCCGGCCGGTGGTGCCCGAGGTGTAGAGGAGGACGGCGGTGTCGTCCGGGTCGACGTCGACCGGGTCCTGACGGTCCGCGGCGCCAGTGATCAACTCGTCGTAGCTGCCGCCGACCTCCAGTGTCAGCGGTAAACCATCGCTGACACTGGACGTCAGCGATGTACCACCGCTGACAGGGGGAGCGTGCACGAGCACCCGGGACCCGGTGTCGGCGAGCGCGAACGCGTGCTCCTCGGGCGCGAGCCGGGCGTTGAGCGGGACGAACACCGCACCGAGCGCCGTCGTCGCGAACAGGGTCTCGACGAAGGCCGGGTGGTTCGGCCCGAGGTACGCGACGCGGTCGCCGCGCCCGACGCCGAGGCCGGCCAGCCCGGCCGCGAGCACCCGGACCCGGTCGTCGAGCTCCGCGTAGGTGACCCGACGGGTGCCGTGGGCCAGCGCGGTCCGCTCCGGGGTCGTCCGGGCGCGCCGGACCGTCCAGGTGCCGAGTCCGGGCGGCGGCGTCATGGGAGTGAGCGGCTCAGCCGCGCTCGTAGGCGCCCAGGCCCGGGCGGTAGGTCTTGGCGTCGAGGAACTGCGCCAGCCCCTGGGTCTTGCCCTGTTCGGGGTCGTGGCCGGTGGCGGCGTCCAGCTTCGCGTAGAGGTAGTCCTCGGCGGTGTCCCACGACATCTGCCGGACCTTCTTCACCCCGACCTTCGCGGCCCGGAGCACGTGGGTGTTCATGCCGGCCAGCCTGCCCGCGACCTCGACGGTGCGCGCGCGGAGCCGGTCACCCGGCACGGCCTCGTTGACCAGCCGCATGGCCGAGGCCTGCCGGCCGTCGAAGCGCTCGCCCGTCATGACGTACCACTGGGCGTCCCGGGCGGGGATCGTCTCGGCGAGCGCCCGGCTGACGAGGCCGCCCGGCGGGATGCCCCAATTGACCTCGGAGAGGCCGAACGAGGCGTCCTCCGCCGCGATCGCCAGGTCGCAGCACACCAACGGGGTGAACGCGCCGCCGAAGCACCAGCCGTTGACCATGGCGATCGTCGGCTTCGCGAAGTGGATGAGCCGCCGCCACTGCCACTCGGCGGAGTCGCGACGGGCGCGGATCTCGACGTGGGGCGGCGCGGCCTCGACCTCGCGGAAGTACTCCTGCAGGTCCATCCCCGCCGACCAGGCGTCGCCGCGGCCCGTCAGGACGACGACGCGGACCTCGTCGGCCGCCTCCAGCCAGTCCAGCGCCGCGATCATCTCGCGGTTGAGGGCCGGGTTCATCGCGTTGCGCTTGTCCGGCCGGTCGAAGAACAGCCAGCCGATCCCGCCCTCGTCGGGCGCCTCCCCGACCTCGATGCCGACGGTCTCGAACACTGGGGGCGTGGACATGTGCGGGCTCCGGGGTGGGCGACGGTGCTCGTCCGAGAGTATCAGGTTTCCTGTCAATTGAACCCTGGTCAGGCGGCGACGCAGGCGCGCTCCGCCGACCGCGCCGCGATCCGCGTCCGCCGGGCGTCGACGAGGACCGCGAGGGTCACCCCGCCGAGGATCGCCACCTCTCCGGCGAGCGCGAGCGGACCGGGCAGCCCGCCCTCGGCGATCGCGGCGAACACGAACCCCCACGCGGTCTCCAGCGCCATCAGTTGGCTGACCAGCACCGGCGAGAGGTGACCGGCGGCGGAGTGCCACAGCCGCACCGCGAGCCACGAGGACACCAGGCCGAGGAAGAGGACGACGGCGAGGGCGCGCAGCGGCTGGGCGGGGACGCCCTCGATCAGCACCAGCGCGACGGCGGCCGGCAGGGCCAGCACCCCGGCCGCGAGGCCCTGGGCGCCGGCGAGGACCGGGGCGAGGTCGGGCCGGTCGTGCAGCAGCTTGTGGGAGTCCAGGCCGTACCAGGACCACGACGCCAGCGCGAGGACGGCGAGGCCCAGCCCGACCAGCGCCGGCAACGAGACGCCCTCCCCGGGGCCCCCCATCATTCCTGGCTGGCTGTGCAGCAGCACCTGCCCGATCCCGACGAGCCCGAGCGCCGGGACGAGGCCGGCGATCCGTCCGGTGCCGCGCGCCGAGACCAGCGCCATGACGACGGGCACGAGGCCGATGGTCGCGACAGCGACGGTCGGCCCGGCGAGGCGTACCGAGACGGCGACCAGGGCGTAGTAGAGGACCGAGCCGGTCAGCGCGTGCGCGATCACCCGACCCCACGGGACGTCCGCTCGCAGCACGCGCCTGACCTGCGGCAACGACACCGCCCCGAAGGCCACGAACCGTCCCGTCGCCAGCAGCAGCGCGGGCGCGAGCGGCGCCAGCCCGGGCGCCACGAACACCGCTCCCCACGCCGCGCCGGCGATCACCATCGCCAGCAGGGCCACCTTCCTCGTCATGCCCCCACAGTGCTCCCGGAGAGGTGGGCGATGCCGGGCGATCTCGGCAACACCGACCGCGAATAGTGCACGATCCACCCATGACGACGCCGACACCTGAACGGACCGCCCAGCTCGACCGGATCGACCGGGCGATCCTCGCCCACCTCGTCGACGACGGCCGCTCCAGCCTCGCCGACCTCGCCGAGGCCGTGTCGATCTCGGCCTCGTCGGCCCAGCGCCGCCTGCGCCGGCTCGAGACCGACGGCGTCATCCGCGGCTACCGCGCCGTGCTCGATCCCGACGCGATCGGGCGCTCCCTCGTGGTCCACCTGTCCGTCGTGCTGGTCGACCACACCGGCGACACCGTCGGGCGCTTCGAGCGCTGGATCGTCGGGCTCGACGGGCTGGTGAGCTGCCACCACGTCACGGGCGACGTGGACTACCTGCTCCGCGTCGACGTCGCCGACGTGCACGCCCTCGACGTGCTGCTGCGCCAGACGCTGGCCCAGGTCCCGGGCGTCGCGCGGTTCACGACGATGGTGGCGACGTCGGCGCTGGTGGACCGTTTCGCGGACATGTGAACGAATGTGGTCGTCCCGGCGACCGGATTCGTTCACATGGCCCGGAGGGCCAGTCCCCGGTAGTTCTCCGCGATCGTCCGCCGCTCGCTCTCCGAGGACTCGATCTGCCGCAGGTGCGAGAGCGCCAGCTGCTCGTCGAACGGGTCGCCGGTCGGGTCGACGTGCAGCATCGTCGTCATCGTCCAGGAGAAGTGCGACGCCCTCCAGACGCGGCGCAGCGCGGTCTGCGAGTAGGCGTCCATCAGCGACTCGTCCTTCGACGAGTACCACTCCCCCAGCGCCTCGGCGAGCACCCGGACGTCGGCGACGGCGAGGTTGAGCCCCTTCGCACCCGTGGGCGGGACGATGTGGGCCGCGTCCCCGGCGAGGAAGAGCCGGCCGTGGCGCATCGGCTCGCCGACGAAGCTGCGCATCGCGGTGACCGACTTGTCGGTGATCGGGCCCCGCGCGAGCGTGAACGACCCCCTATCGGCGTGCTCCCCTGAATCGAGCGCGAACCGCGCCGCGAGCTCGTCCCAGATCGCCCCGTCGGACCAGGCGGACGCGTCGGTGCCGTTGGGCACCTGGATGTAGGCCCGCGTCACCGACGGCGAGCGCATCGAGGCGAGGGCGAACCCGCCCGCCCCCCGCGCGTAGATCAGTTCGTGCGACGACGGTGCGACATCGGCGAGGATCCCCAGCCACGAGTACGGGTAGACCCGCTCGTAGGTCCGGACCAATGACGGCGGGATCGCCGCACGGGTGACGCCGTGGAAGCCGTCGGCGCCCACGACGACGTCGGCGCGCAACTCGTGCTCGGCACCCGCGTACCGGTAGCGCACCCGCGGCGCGTCGGTGTCGACGTCGGAGACGGACAGGACCTCGGCGTCGAAGTACAGCGGCTCGCCCTGGTCGAGGCGCAGCGCGATGAGGTCCTTGGTGATCTCGGTCTGCGCCCAGATCATCACGTTGCGGCCGGTCAGCTCCTGCATGTCGACGCGCACCCCGCGCCCGGCGAAGCGCAGCTCGAAGCCGTCGTGGGGCATGCCGAGGGAGTCCATCCGCTCCGCCGCGCCGATCTCGCGCAGCACGTCCACGGTGCCGTGCTCGAGGATGCCGGC
>JAICLN010000070.1 GCA_025925615.1 Actinomycetospora sp.
CTTTCCGGGGTTATAGCCCCGGAAAGTGCTCACGTGCGCGGAGCGCACCTACCGGGCACCCGCCCCCATGAGGATCGGCTACAAGCTCATCGCCGAGGCCTACGGGCCCGCCGAGATGGTCCGCCAGTGCGTGCTCGCCGAGCAGGCCGGATTCGACTTCGTCGAGATCTCCGACCACTTCCACCCGTGGGTCTCCGAGCAGCAGCACTCCGGGTTCGCCTGGTCGATGCTGGCGGCGATGGCCGCGAAGACCGAGCGCATCGAGCTCGCGACCGGCGTGACCTGCCCGTTCATCCGCTACCACCCGGCGGTGGTCGCGCAGGCCGCCGCAACGACGCAGCTGCTCGCTGACGGGCGCTTCACCCTCGGGGTCGGCTCGGGCGAGCAGCTCAACGAGCACGTCGTCGGGCAGGGCTGGCCCCCGGTGCACGTGCGCCACGAGATGTTCCGGGAGTCCCTGGAGATCATCCGGTTGCTGTGGCGAGGTGGGTACCGGAACTACGAAGGGAAGCACCTGACGCTGCAGGACGCGCGCGTCTTCGACCTCCCGGAGACGCTGCCGAAGATCGTCGTGGCGGCGGGCGGGCCCCGGGCGGCGGCGCTCGCCGGCGAACTGGGCGACGGGCTGTTCACGACCGAGCCGCGCCACGACCTCGTCGAGACCTACGCTGAGGCCGGCGGCGACGGGCCGCGCTACGCCGAGGTCCCGCTCGCCTACGCCGCCACCGAGCAGGAGGCCGCGCAGAGCGCCCGCGACCTCTTCCGCTTCGGGCTGACCGGGTGGAAGGTGCAGGCCGAGCTGCCGAACCCGGTCAACTTCGACGCCGCGACGTCCTGGGTGACCCCGCAGCACATGCAGGAGGCCTTCGGCTGCGGGCCCGACACCGAGCGGCACGTCGCGGTCACGCAGCCGTTCGTGGACGCCGGGTACGACCACCTCGCCCTGATCAACGCGGGCCCCGATGTCGACGGCTTCTTCGAGCACGCGTCGAACACGCTGATCGGGCGGCTGCGCGCCCTCTAGACCGGCCACCGTCGGGCCGGTCCCCTCCCCCCGGGAGGACCGATCCGACGGCTCCGCGACAGGCCCGGTCGTTCCAAACCGGGCGGTCTGCCTGTCGGGAAGTCTGCCGTCCGACGGCGGCCGTGAGGCAGACGTGAACGGTGGGGATCCGTTCGGCGGTCAACTCCACGCGCCGAGCGTCCACTCGGCGCGCTATCGCTGCCGCCGTCCGGACCTGGACGACCACCCGAGTGATGCCCGCCCGGCGTCGTCCCCCAGACGCCGGACACACCGGTGGTCCCCGTAATCTGGCGCGCGATGGCGATCAGGAAGCGGAGGGCCACCGGATGACCGTGGCCTCCCCGCACACCGACCCGGGCGGTCGCGACCTCCCGGGCGCGGACGGCTCCCCGGTGGGCGAGGCCCGGCGTCGTCGCACCTTCGCCGTCATCTCCCACCCGGACGCGGGCAAGTCGACGCTGACCGAGGCGCTGGCCCTGCACGCCGAGGTGATCTCCGCGGCGGGCGCGGTCCACGGGAAGGGCGGGCGCCGCGGCGTCACGTCCGACTGGATGGACATGGAGCGCGAGCGCGGCATCTCGGTGACCTCCGCGGTCCTGCAGTTCGCCTACCGCGACCACGTGATCAACCTCCTCGACACCCCGGGCCACGGCGACTTCTCCGAGGACACCTACCGGGTGCTGGCCGCGGTCGACGCCGCCGTGATGCTGCTCGATGCGGCCCGCGGTCTCGAGCCGCAGACGCTCAAGCTCTTCGACGTGTGCCGGGCCCGCGGGGTCCCGGTCCTCACCTTCGTCAACAAGTGGGACCGCCCGGGCCGCGAGCCGCTGGAGCTGGTCGACGAGGTCGAGCAGCGGATCGGGCTGCGCCCCATGCCGATCACGTGGCCGGTGGGCATCGCCGGCGACTTCCACGGCCTCGTCGAACGGGCCGACGGCTCGATGCGCCGCTTCACCCGCGCTGCCCACGGGGCGTCGAAGGCCGCCGAGGAGATCCTCGACCCCGACCGGGCCGCCGCCGAGGAGGGCGTGGACTGGCAGCGGGCCACCGAGGAGCTCGAGCTGCTCGGTGAGATCGGCGCCGACTTCGACGCCACGGACTTCCACGCCGGCACCGCCACCCCCGTCATGTTCGGCGCGGCGCTGTCGAACATCGGCGTGGCGCGGCTGCTCGACGCGCTGGTGGACCTCGCGCCCCCGCCGGCGGCCCGGCCGTCCGCGGCCGGCGACCCGCGCCCCCTCGAGGCGCCGTTCTCCGGGCTGGTCTTCAAGGTCCAGGCCTCGATGGACAAGTCCCACCGCGACCGGGTCGCGTTCGTCCGGGTCTGCTCCGGCCGGTTCGAGCGGGGCATGGTGCTCACCCACGACGCCACCCGCCGGCCCTTCGCGACGAAGTACGCCCAGGCGATGTTCGGACGGGACCGCTCCACGATCGAGGAGGCGTTCCCGGGCGACATCGTCGGCCTGGTCAACGCCACCGCGCTGCGGCCCGGGGACACGCTGTGGGCGGACGAGCCCGTGACGTTCCCGGCCATCCCGAGCTTCGCCCCCGAGCACTTCTCGGTGGCCCGGGTGGCCGACGCGTCGAAGACCAAGCAGTTCCGCAAGGGCATCGAGCAGCTCGACTCCGAGGGCGTCATCCAGGTGCTCTCCTCCGACCTGCGCGGCGACCAGGCCCCGGTCCTCGCCGCCGTCGGGCCCCTGCAGTTCGAGGTGGTCGCCGCCCGGCTCGGCGACGAGTTCGCCGCGCCGATCAAGCTCGAGCGCCTCGACTACTCGCTCGCCCGCCGCACCGACGCCGCGGGCGCCGAGGCGCTGAAGGGATCGATCGGCATCGAGGTCCTCACCCGCCGCGCCGACGGCGAGCTGCTCGCCCTCTTCCCGCACAAGTGGCGGCTGCAGGCCGTCATGCAGAACCAGTCGACCGTGCTGCTCGAACCGCTGATCGCCGAGGGAGCCACTCCGTGAGGACCACGACCGGGACCCGGGCCCACGGTCTGCTGGGGCTGGCCGTGTCGATGCTGCTGATCGCCGGGGTGATCGTCGGGTGCTCGGGCTCGAGGGGCTCCGGGTCGGGCGGCTCGTCGGGCTCCGTCTCCACCGCGGAGGCGCCGGCCCTGACGGGTGCCCCGGACCCGGCCACGGTGCCCGCCCCGATCTGGCAGGCCAACCTGTCCGGGCCGAACCCGTTGGCCAACTTCCGCAACACCCCCTACAACAACGACGGCGCGCCGCCGCCCACCATCGTCGACGCGCCCGGCGTCTCCGGCGCCAAGGCCGTCCGCTACACGGTGCCCGGCGGCGGGAAGCGCACCGAGCTCGAGCCGCAGGTCCCGTCGTACAAGGAGGGCGACGACGCGTACTTCGGTTTCGCGTGGAACCTCCCCGCCGACTTCCCGGTGAACGCCGACGGCTGGCAGGTCGTCGCGCAGTGGAAGAACGACGGCGACGGCAGCCCGCCCATCGAGGTCAAGGTCGACCACGGGCAGTTCGTCCTCGACGGCGGCGCGGGCGGCGACGACCCGAGGCAGAACTACTTCACCCAGCCGATCGGACCGGCCGTCACCGGCCAGCAGACCGACATCGTGCTGCACGTCCACTTCTCGACCGACCCGTCGAAGGCCCAGGTCGACGCCTGGATGAACGGCCAGAAGCGCGTCGACGCCTTCCGGCCCCCGGGCGGCACCCGCTACGCCAACGAGGACTCCTACCTCAAGACCGGCATCTACCGGGACACCGCGATCGACCAGACCGCCGTGCTCTACCTCGTCGACGCGCGGGTGGCCAGGAGCTACGACTCCGCGGCGGCGCTGGTGGGCCCGCGGAGCTGAATCCTCGTCGGGGATGGGTCCTCACGGGGTTCGGGCACTCAGCCGCGGTGGGCCCCCGGCGGGAGACCGCGCGGGGACAGGGCGGCGTTGATGACGCGGCTGAGTCCCTCGGGGTCGTCGACCTCGACGACCACCCGGTGGAACGGGACGCCGCGCAGGTAGATCGCGAGCAGCGTCGTCGCGGCGTGCACCATCCACAGCTGGCGGCGCTCACCGACCCCGTAGGCCCCGGCGCGCAGCATGCCCGGCACCGAGATGCCGGGCAGGTGCATCCGCGGGCTCGCGGCGACCGCAACGCGCCGGCCGAGGGTCCGCGCCCCGAGCACGCGGTCGATCGGCAGGAAGACCCCGCCGCGGCACGCGTAGACCCGGTCGCGCCCGGTGAAGCGCAGGAGGACACCGTACTCGGTCACCCTCGTCTGCACGGACATCGCGCGGCCCCCTCCCCGCTGCCGATCCACCGCCACCGGTCCCGCTCACGCGGGACGGGGCTCACTCCTCACGGTCGGCCCGGGCCGAGGACTGCTCGTACGCCTGCTCCGCGGCGCGCCGCGCGTCGTCGTACCCCTTCTTCACCGCGTCCTGCCCGTCGTCGTGGGCCTCCGCGACGGCCTTCTCGGCCTCCTTCGCGGCGTCGGCGAGCGCGCGTTCCGCGTCCGCCGCGACGGTCGCGATGTCCGGTCCGGCGGCCTCCCCGGATGCGGCAGGAGCCGGGGCGGCGTGCTCCGGGGTGGCGGCACCGGAGGGCTGGTCCTCGCTCGTCGACGACCCCGAGGGCGGGGTCGGAGTCGATGACGTCACTGCGCGTCTCCGTGGCTCGGTCCGGGACCGGGCAGCGCAACCGGTTGCGCTGCGACCGCTCCGGACGGGGGTACGTCCGGCCAGCATCGCACCTTCCGGTCGATCCGGCGCAGGGGGCCCGTCCCGGGGACCGCTCGGCGACGGGACGCCCCCGCATGCCCCCGGACGCGTCCGCCGGTCGCCGACGCGAGGTCGCCCGTCCGCCGCCCCGAGTGCCGTGCTGCGGGTCTCTGGGAGCGGCACAGCACAGAGGTATCGTGCCCGGAGGAGTCCCGGAGGGCCACGGACCTCGACGGAGGGCGTCGGGGCGAGCGGGTGCCGGGTCACCCGCGTACGGGGAGCACGCGGTGGAACACCAGAGCACGGTCGGCGGCCGCCGCGGTCTGCGGCCCGCGGCCGGGCGTCACACCCCGGACGAGCTCCTGACGCGCGCCGCGGCCCTGTTCCCGGAGACCCGCCGCTGGTGCCCGTCCTGCGACGCCCCCGTCGGTCGTGCGCGTGACGGGCGTCCGGGCCGCCTGCGCGGGACGTGTGCGCACTGCCGCCGGCCGTTCGACCTCACGCCGGGACTGACGCCGGGCACCGTCGTCGGCGGCCGCTGGCGGGTCACCGGGCTGCTCGCGCGCGGTGGCGACTGGCTCTGGACGGCGGTCGGGGACCACGGTGAGCCCGTCGTCCTCGCCCCCCGCCGCGACGGCGACGCCGTGACGGCGACGCTGCTGCGTGGCCACGGCCACCCCGCCCTGGTCGGGCTCCGCGACGTGGTCGGGCACGCCGGGTCGGTGTACCTGGTGCTCGACCGCGTCGAGGGGGTCCCGGCCCGCGGACCGGCGGACCCCGCCACTGCGGCCGCCGTCGTGCTGGGGATCGCGCCCGCCGTGGCGCACCTGCACGCGCTCGGGCTGCTGCACGCCGACCTCAAGCCCGGCAACGTGCTCTGCGGTCCGGCCGGGCCGGTGCTGATCGACCTGGGCTCGGTGCGCCGGCTCGACGACCGCGTCAGCCCGGTGTGGGGCACCGAGGGGTTCCTCGCGCCCGAGATCGCCCCGGGCGGGGCGGGCCCGTCGGTCGCGTCCGAGGTGTACGCGCTGGCCCGCACCCTCGACGTCCTGCTCGGCCGCCCGGTCCGACCCCAGCTCGCCCCGCGCACCTCCGGCGCCGCGACCGTCCTGGACCCGGTGATCGCGCGGGCCACCGCGGCCGATCCCGCCCGTCGCCACGGCGACGTCGGGGCCCTTGCCGCGGACCTCCGCGCGGCGCTGCGCACCGATCGGGAGGAACCTCCCGGGCGTCCCGGCGTGGGTGGGACGGCCGGCCGCGGGGCCGTGCACCAAGATGTCCCCCACGCCGACGACTCCGGCGACGATCATCCCGGGGTCCGCCCCGCGCCCGCCCCACGAGGAGCCTTCCCGACGTGACCGAGTCCTCCGCGCCGCCGTCCGCGACGAACGGCTCCGACGACCCGGGCCCCGAGCACTCGAGCCCCGGCCCGCCGACGCCGCCGTCGGGGACCCCCGTGCCCGATGCCGCCGACCCGGCGGCCGAGGACGTGCGCGATCCGGACCCGACCGGCGGGGTCCCCGTCCAGTCCGTCGGGCCGGCCGGGACCGCGGGCGAGCACACCGACCTGCGTGCGGTGCTCGAGGCGACCCGCACGGAGATCGAGGAGGCCGACTGCCCCGAGTGCGGCGCCGGTGCCGACCAGGCCGTCGAGGGGGCGTGCGGGAACTGCGGGACGCGGCGCCCCGCGGCGCGCGACCACGTCGAGTTCCGCCTCGGGCCGGGGGCCTCGGTCACCGACCGCGGACTGCGGCGGCGACGCAACGAGGACGCGTGTGCGCTCGGTCGGATCGCGACCCCGTACGGCGAGGTGCTCCTGGGCGCCGTGTGCGACGGGGTGGCCTCCGCCCGCCGCGGCGACGAGGCCTCGCTGGCCGCGGCGGAGGCGGCCGTGGCCGCCGTCCTGACCCGCGTGGCCGCGCACGGCGACGGGCGTGCGGGCCTCGACACCCTCGCCGCGACCGCGGCGGGAGCGGCGGCCGAGGCCGCCGCGGACCTGGTGCGCTACGGCGCCGACCCGGCCGACCCGCCGGCGACCACCTACACCGGGGCGGTCACCCGGGCCGGGTCCGCCGTGGTCTCGTGGGTCGGCGACAGCCGGGTGTACTGGCTCGCCTCCGACGGCACCTCGCAGCTGCTGTCCACCGACGACTCGTGGGCGGAGGAGATCGCGGCCGCCGGCGTGATGACGCGGGAGCAGGCGCACGCCGACCGCCGCGCCCACGTGCTCACCCGTTGGCTCGGCCACGACTCCCCCGAGGGACCGGCCCGCGCCCGCCGCTTCCGGCCGGCCGGGCCGGGCTACCTGCTGCTGTGCAGCGACGGCATCTGGAACCACATCCCGGATGCCGACCGGCTGGCAGGCCTCCTGACCGGGGAGGACGTCCTCGCCGACGCGCGCGCCCTCGTGGACGCGGCCCTGGCCGACGGGGGCCACGACAACGCCACGGTGGCGCTGCTGCCCCTCGACCCCTCCGACGGCGGCGGGGAGTGGGAGCCGCGCCCGGACGGCAGCGACGACACCGGGCCGATCCTCATCCCGCTCGACGGCGACGACGACCTGGACGGCGACGACCCGGGCGACGACGCCACGGCCACCGTCGACCCCTCCCGGTCCGGGCGGACGTGACGGGCTGGATCGCGCGGGTGTGGGCCGACCGGGACCACTTCGAGCTCGTCCGGGCCCGCGCCGACCCGGCCGAACGGCTCGAGCTGCCGAACTTCCCGACCGACCCCGCCGAGTTCGAGGTCCCGCTGCGCGGTGACGAGATCCGCATCGGACGGCGCGGGGTCCCCGACGACCGGCCCGTCGCGGCCACGCCCGATGCCGACGCCCCCGGGATCGACCTCACCGGCCCGCCGCGGGATCCGGGCGTCTCCCACCTGCACGCGGTGCTGCTCGCCGTCGGGCCGGACCGCTGGGTCGTCCTCGACGCCGGGTCCACCAACGGGACCTCGGTGAACTACGCCGCGGAGCGGCTCGAGCCCGGGACCCCGGTCCCGCTGGACTCCGGCGACAGCATCCACGTCGGCGCGTGGACCACCATCACCGTCGAACGGCGATGAGCTGCAGCGTCGCCGGGTCGTCCTCGATCACGGCGGCGGCGGCCGGGTCGACCGTGCTCAGCGGACCGGTCGCGGGGTTCCGGTCATCCCCGACGACAGGGCCCGTGGCGACCGGGCCGGTGGCCACGACGGGTCCGGTGGCGGTCACGACCGGGATCGGGCCGGTCGCGGTGGTGGCCCGGTGGTGGGCGAGGACGAGCCGCGCCGCCAGGAAGCTCACCGGCACCGCCAGGACGGCGGCCGCGAGCGGCGCGATGCGCTCGTCCACGCCGAGGCCGACGAGCGCGACCACCCCGACCGTCGTCGCCGCGACGTTGACCACCTGTGAGGCGGGGTAGAGCAGGAAGCGGCGCCACGAGGGCCGCACGCGGAAGGTCACGCGGCAGTTGAGGAAGAAGGACACGATCATCGCGGCGCCGAGGCCGACGACGTGCGCGACGAGGTAGCCGATCTCGCCCAGCACGAGCAGGTAGACCGCGTAGTAGGTGGCCGCGTTGGCGACCCCGACGAGCGCGTACCGCACCAGCGCCCACATGAGCGGAGCCCGCCTGCCCAAGAACGCGCTCACCGTGTCCGTCTCCCCATGTCCGGTGTGTCCGTGCGCCACCCCGTCAGCGGTTCGGCTCAGCGCGCGACCGGTGCGAGCGCCACCGCGAGGAAGACGAGGACCACCCAGGCGACGCCGAGGACCTGGAGCACGCGGTCGTGCAGGACGATCTCCTCGGGCTCGCCGCCGTTGCCGCCGTCGACGTCGACCGCGTAGCGCAGGATCGCCACCACGAACGGGACCACCGAGACGATCGCCCAGAGGCTCGGCGACGTCGGGGCCCGGCCCGGGACCGTCGTCACGCCGATGCCGAAGGCCCACAGCCCGTAGGCCATGATCACGACGGTGGCGGACAGCGACCACACGAACCGCAGATAGGACGCCGAGTAGCGCTCGAGGCTCTTCCGGATCTTCGCGCCGGTCTGCTCCGCGAGACGCATCTCGGCGTAGCGCTTGCCGGCCGCCATGAACAGCGACCCGAACGCCATGGTGAGCAGGAACCAGGGCGAGAGGTAGAGCGTGGCCGCGGCACCACCGGCGATGGCGCGCATGAGGAACCCGGACGACACGATGCAGATGTCGATCACGGGTTCGTGCTTGAGCCACAGGCAGTAGGCCAGCTGGACGACGATGTAGACCGCGGCGACGATCGCGAGGTTGCGGGTCGCGAGGAAGCTCAGCGCGATGGCGCCGGCGAACAGCACGACGGCGACCACGTAGGCCACGGCCGGCGGCACGATCCCGGCCGCGATGGGCCGGAAGCGCTTCTTCGGGTGCGCGCGGTCGGCCTCGACGTCGCGGGCGTCGTTGACGAGGTAGACCCCGGACGCGGCCAGCGAGAACACGGCGAAGGCGACGATGACGTGCAGCAGTACACCGACCTCGGCGAGGCGACCGGCCGCGAACGGCGCCGCCAGGACCAGGACGTTCTTCACCCACTGCTTGGGGCGCATGGTCTTGAGCACGCCCAGCGGCAGCGCCAGCGGACCCGTCCGGCGCACCGGCACCGCGTCGTCGTCGGGGACGTCCTCGGGCTCGGCCTCGGAGAGGGCGTCGAGCGCGAGGTCGGCGGGGTCGGGCTCGACCTCGTCCTGCGCCTCCCGCTCCTGCGATGTCGTCATGCGGTCCTCCAGCGGCCGACGGACCCGCGTGCGATGAGGCGACGCGCGCCGAGCGCGCACGCGACCCCGAGGGCGGACCCGGCCAGCACGTCGGTCGGGTAGTGGACGCCCAGCACCAGGCGCGAGAGCGCCATCGCGGGCACGGTCGGGAGGGCGGCACCGGGCCGCCCGAGCAGGCCGCCGAAGAGCACCGCGGCGGCCGTGGTGGACGTGGCGTGCGAGGAGGGGAAGCTCAGCCGGCTCGGCGTGCCGACGTGCACCGCGATCCGCGGGTCGTGCGGCCGGGGCCGGCGGACGACCCGCTTGACGGCGATGGACGCACCGTGTGCGGCGGCCACCCCCGCCGTCGCGGTCACCCACTGCCGACGACGGGGGCGGTCGAGCGCGGCGCCGACGGCGCCGAGCGCGAGCCAGCCGGCGGCGTGCTCACCGAAGTGCGACATCGCCTGCGCGGCCCGCACCACCGAGGGGTGGTCGATGCGGCGCTGGACCGCCGTCAACGCGCCCACCTCACCGGCTGGATCGTCGCTCACGTCGGGCGCCCGATCGAGCACACGTCCTCCTCCGGGAGCTCCCCGAGTCCGGGCCGCCCCTTTGGGACCTGGGCAGGCGGCGACGGGGCGATGCTACGCGGGCCTTGACAAGCCGCCGTCAGGGAGGTTCGCCGGGGACGACGGCCGGCCGGGCGGTCACCGCAGGCCGGCTGCCTCCCGCGCCCGGCGGCGTCGCACCCGGGCCCGCGCCCACCAGGTGCGGGTGAACTCGCCGTCCACGGCCAGCTGCAGGCCGTGCACCACGTGGATCAGCAGGCCGGCGGCACGGGCCAGTTCGGCGTCCCGGTGCAGCCCGTAGGTGCTCACGGCCGACCTCATCGTGCTCCGGACCTGACGGCGGAAGGACGTGAGCACGCGGTCGCGCTCCTCGTGCGGGACCAGGCTGACCACCTGGGCCTGGCGGTGGTCCGGATCGGGATTCCGGACGACGTGCCCGCCCGCCTCCAGACGCCGGACCATCTTCGTGGCGGTGCTCCGGGTGAGGCCCACCCGCTCCCCGAGGGTCCCGGCCGGCAGCGGCCCGATCCGGCGCAGCAGGTCCAGCGCCAGCAGTTCCGGGAGCCCGAGACCGAGGCGCGCGGCCACCGCGGTGCGATGGCGGTGGACGATGGGCAGCAGGTGGTCGACGACCAGATCGGTCAGTTCGCCGACGGCGGCTGCGATCGCCGCCTCGCGGTCCTCGGTCACGCGGTCCAGGGTGAGCCGGGCCGGCCGATCGTGGGGTCGCTTTCCGCGAGGTCACGGACCGGACTCCCCAGACCGAATCGCCACCACGCAACCGCGTCACCGTGACGCGGTCGCACGAGAGCACTCCGCGACGGTGACACACCCGCGTGACCCACCGATGGCCCGAGCCGGGCAGGGCACGGGCCAGGATCTACCGGGGGCGAGCCATCAGAACCAGCGCTCCAGGACGAGCGCGACCCCGTCCTCGTCGTGGCGGGCGGTGATCTCGTCGGCCGCGGCGTGCAGTTCGGGGTGGGCGTTGCCCATCGCGACCCCGTGCCCGGCCCACCGGAGCATCGCGAGGTCGTTGGGCATGTCGCCGAAGGCCACGACCTCGTCGGCGTCCACCCCGAGGTGGGCCGCCGCCTGGGCGAGCCCGTGCGCCTTCGTCACCCCGCGCACCGAGCACTCCACGAGACCACCGGACGCGGAGAAGGTCACGTCCACGAGCTCGCCGAGGCCCTCGCGCACCGCGGCGGCCATCGCGTCGCTCGAACTGCCCCGCCGACGGGCGAGGACCTTCATCGCGGGCAGGGCGGCGAGCTCCGCGAGGGGCACGACGACGTGGTCGGCGTTCGGCCAGGCGTGCTCGAAGTCGGGCTCGCAGCAGAACTCCGCGACCCCGGGCCGCGGCACGCGCTCCACCGCCAGCCCCGCCCCGGGCAGGGCCACCCGCAGCCGCTCGAGGACCTCGGCGAGCACGTCGACGCCGATCTCGGCCGCCTCGAGGACCCGGTCGGTCGCGGCGTCCCAGAGGATGGCGCCGTTCGCGGCCACGCACAGCCCGCGCTGCCCGATCGCGTCGCACACCGGGAGGATCCAGCGCGGCGGGCGGCCGGTGGCCAGCACGAGGGGGACCTCGGCGGCGCGCATCCGGTCGAGCACCGCGAGCAGGCGGGGCCCGGGCCGGTCGGAGGGGCCGAGCAGCGTGCCGTCGACGTCGCTGGCGACCAGGCGGGGCGGGCGCATGCCGCTGATTCTCCGCGTCCGCACGCCTCGGCCGCCGCCCGGAGCGGTACGCCCCGACCATGACGATCGCCGGCCGGGTCACCTGAGCCCGGCGAACGCCTCCTGGTAGCGGTCGGTCATCGCGGACACCGTGTAGTGCGCGAGGGCCCGCGCCCGCCCGGCGGCGCCGAGCGCGGCGGTCCGCTCCGGGTCGCGTAGCACCGCCTCGCACGCGTCGGTCCACGCCTCGCGGGTGAGCGGGTCGACGATCACCCCGGCCCGGCCCTCGTCGAGCATCTCCGGGATCGCGCCGGACACCGCGGCCATCACCGGCACCCCGCGGCCCATCGCCTCGACCATCACCATCGGGAACGCTTCGAACCCGCTGGGCACGCACAGCACGTCGATCTCGGCGAAGGCGTGGTCGGGGCCGGAGGAGCGGCCGCGCCAGCGCACCCGATCGGCGAGGTGCGCGGGGGTCTGCGCCTCGAGCTCGGCACGGTCGGGTCCGTCGCCGAAGATGTCCAGGGACCAGTCCGGCAGCCCCCGCGCATCGAGGGCGGCGAGCGCGTCGATGAGCAGCAGCGGGTTCTTGTACGCCTTGATGCGGGTGAGCATCCCGAAGCGGATCCGCCCGCCGGTCGCGCGCCAGCCCAGCGCCTCCGGCTCGGGGATGCCGTTGGGCACCACCACGACGTGGTCGGTCAGGCGCTGGTGGCGGGTCAGGTCGAGGTGGTGCGCCCGCGCCAGCACGACGAGGCCGTCCGCCGATCGCAGCGCCCGCGCCTGGGTCGCGGAGTAGGTGGCGCGGTCGAGCTCGGCCGGGTCGTGCGTCGCGGGCAGCCAGTGCCGCCGCTGCCCGCGGGCCCGGCCCAGCGCCCGCCACGCGAGCGCGAACCCCATCTCGGTGTTCGTCACCCCGCCGACCACGACGGCGTCGTCCCCGGGCCGGTCCGCGGCGTCCACCACCGGCAGCCA
>JAICLN010000370.1 GCA_025925615.1 Actinomycetospora sp.
CGGAGACGACGCCCGGCAGCACGCGAGCGGTGTCCGGGGCGTCGAGCGGGCCGACGCGCAGCCCGTCCATCACCGCGACCGGGCGGGCGCCCATGGCCATGATGTCCCGGACGATGCCGCCGACCCCGGTCGCGGCGCCCTGGTGCGGCTCGACGTACGACGGGTGGTTGTGGGACTCGATCTTGAAGGTGACCGCCCAGCCGTCGCCGACGTCGACGACGCCCGCGTTCTCCCCGATGCCGGCGAGCAGGTGGCGGCGCATCTCGTCGGTCGTCGTCTCGCCGAAGCGGCGCAGGTGAACCTTGGAGGACTTGTAGGAGCAGTGCTCGGACCACATCACCGCGTACATGGCGAGCTCGGCATCGGTCGGCCGGCGCCCGAGGATCTCGCGGATCCGGGCGTACTCCTCGTCGCGCAGGCCGAGCGCGGCGTAGGGCTGCTCGCGCTCCGGGGTGGCGGCGGCGGTCTCGACGGTGTCCGCCGGCTCCGGGGGGCCGGTCTCGGCGGGGGCGGTTCCGGGGGCGGCCTGCGCGGTCACGTCGTCGACCCTACGCACGCCCGGGAAATGCCGCGGTGCGCGTGCGTATGCCCACGATGAGCGCGACCCAAACACCCTGATCGACTGATGTCCGCCGTCCGGCATGTTCGGAACGTCACTCGTCGTGCGTCACCGACCGCACATCTCACTCACTGCGCGTGTCCATCGATCGGGTGGCCGCTCGCGGTGCGGCTACGACGTCTCGGCGAGTCTCCCGCGTGGCGTGTCGCCGAATCCCGGTGACTGTCAGACCCCGGATCCATGATGACGCCATGACCGCAGCTTCCGTCCGCGCACAGTGGGTCGGCCCCGGGCCGACAGGCGGCTCCGCCCTGACGGGGGCCTCCTCGGCCGCCGAGGACGCCGCCGGCGCCACGCGCCCCGATCCCCTCTCCGCGCTGTCCCTGGTGCTCGACCGTGAGCTCGTGGAGGTCCGCCGCCACCGCCTGGAGCTGGCCGGCCGCGTGCCGGCGAGCGTCGCGCCGTACGTCGACTCGTCGCAGGGCATGCTCGAGCTCGTCTTCGACGGGCCGTCCGGCCCCGTCGTCCTCGCCGTCGCGCCCGGCGCGCGGGGCGACACGGTCGTCCCGGTGCTGCCCGCCCCGGCCCCGGAGCACGACGACGGGATGGACGTCGGCGGCCTGGCGCCGTTCGACGAGGTCGTGGGTGACACGCTCGAGGACGTCGACCGCGTCGTCGGGCACGTGGAGCGTCCCGACGAGATGCGGGGCCTGATCCTGCACCTCGGCGGCCGGATGCTGATGCTCTACGCCGACCTCTGGGAGCTGCGAGTCACGCTGCTGCCGTGAGCCGGGCGAGCACCGAGGTGAAGAGGCCCAGCCCGTCGGTGCTCGGGCCGGTCAGCGCGTCGATCGCATGCTCCGGGTGGGGCATGAGCCCGACGACCCGTCCGTCGGCGGAGCAGACCCCCGCCACGTCCCGGAGCGCGCCGTTGGGCGCGGTCTCGGCGTAGCGGAACACCACCTGGCCCTCGCCCTCGAGGCGCGCGAAGGTCTCGTCGTCGGCGACGAAGCGGCCCTCGCCGGACTTGAGCGGCACGGTGATCTCGGCGCCCGCCGTCAGGTCCGAGGTCCACGCCGTCGTGGCGTTCTCGACCCGCAACCGGATCTCGCGACAGATGAAGCGCAGGCCCGCGTTGCGGACCAGCGCGCCCGGCAGCAGCCCCGCCTCGCAGAGGATCTGGAACCCGTTGCAGATCCCGAGCACGGGCAGCCCGCGCTGCGCGGCGTCGACCACGGGTCCCATGACCGGGGAGCGCGCGGCGATCGCCCCGGCCCGCAGGTAGTCGCCGTAGGAGAACCCGCCGGGCACGACGACGGCGTCCACGCCCTGCAGGTCGGTGTCGCGGTGCCAAAGGGACACCGCCTCGCCGCCCGCGTACCGGACCGCTCGGGCGGCGTCGACGTCGTCGAGCGTGCCCGGGAAGGTGATGACCCCGACGCGGGCGCTCACGCGCCGGTCCCGGTCTCGCGGCGCACGATCCACTCCTCCATCACGGGGTTCGCGAGCAGCGTCCCCGCGATACGCTCGAGCTCGGCGTCCGGCACCGCGTCGTCGACCTCGAGGACGAAGTGCTTGCCCTGGCGGACGTCGGCCACGCCGGTCACCCCCAGCCGCCCCATCGCTCGGGCCACCGCCTGACCCTGGGGGTCGAGGATCTCGGCCTTCGGGAGGACGTCGACGATCACGCGGGCCACGCCGTCACGGTACCGGGTTCGGTGCGGCGCCCGACGGGGAAGAGCGCACCCATGAGCGCCACCGAACTCGTCCACCTCGGCCACGCCTGCCTGGTCGTCGACACCGGCGCCGCCCGCGTCCTGCTCGACCCGGGAGCCTTCTCCGACGGCTGGCAGACCCTCGAGGGCCTCGACGCGATCCTCGTCACGCACCAGCACGTCGACCACCTCGACGTCGATCGCCTGCCGGCCCTGCTCGAGCGCAACCCCGACGCCGAGTTCGTCGTCGATCCCGGGACCGCGGACGTGCTGCGGGAGAAGGGGATCGCGCACACCCGCCGCGAGCCCGGCGAGGAGTTCACCGTCGGGGGCACGCGGGTGGAGGTCGTCGGAGCCGAGCGCGGCGAGCACGCCGTGATCCACCCGGACATCCCGGTCATCGCGAACAACGGATACGTGCTGCGCGCCGAGGGCGGCACGGTGATGCACCCCGGCGACGCGTACGTCCCGGCGCCCGCCGGCGTCGACGTCCTGCTGCTGCCGACCGGTGCCCCCTGGCTGAAGGTCTCCGAGGCCGTCGACTACCTCCGCGCCGTGGCCCCGCCGGTCGCCGTCCCGATCCACGAGGCCGTCCTCGCCAACCCCGACCTGCACTACGGGCTGTTCGACTCGCTCTCCCCGGCCGGCACCGACGTCCGGGTCCTCGCGCGGGGCGTGAGGTGGCCTGCGGCCTCGTGAGCACTTTCCGGTGCTATAACCCCGGAAAGCTTTGATGCCCCTGGCGGGGCGCGTCTTCGAGCGTGAAAATCTGGGTGGGTCGCCCGCCTGACGCCGGAGCACTTTGATCTTCGAGATCGTCAGAAAGCAGGGCGGCGGGGGCCGTGTCGAGCGTTTCGATGTTGC